>CAZTAI010000061.1:0-9017 GCA_964611555.1 uncultured Chloroflexota bacterium
GCGTTGCCGCCGCTGATCTTCGCGATGTCCGTGTCGGACCAGCCGTGCTTCACCATCCAGCCGACCGCGTTCCGCATCGCCTCGCCCGGGTTCTCCATCCCGGCGACGTACTGGACCCGCGGGTACTCGAGGCCCTCGGTGATCCGGCCGATCGACAATGCTTCCGCGAAGGCGTGATGCAGGCCCACGTGGTCGCCGAAGAGCGTGTCCGGGCCGAGCGCCACGTGGTCCACGCCGAGCAGCCCGACGCAGTACTCGACGTGCTCCATCACCGAGTCGAGCGAATGGTTCGGATGCTTCTTCGTGAGCGTGGTGTGAGGCGCGGCCTCGACCCCGATGACGCCGCCCTTCGCGGCCATGGCCCTCAGGACCTCGTCCGGCTTCATCCGCTTGGTGGGCCATAGCGCCCGGGCTCCCGCGTGCGTGATGAAGACCGGCTTCGCCGAGAGCTCGATGACGTCGAGCGACGTGCGATCACCCACGTGCGCTAGGTCGATGGTCATGCCGAGCCGGTTCATGCGCCCGACGACCTCGCGGCCCAGGTCCGTAAGGCCGCCGTCGCGCTCCTCGCGCAGGCCCGACCCAAGCGCGTTCGATTCGCTATAGGTGATGCCCATGCAGCGGACGCCGAACCCGTAGAGCACGTCGACCCTGTCGACCTCGTTCTCGATCGCCGTCGCGGCCTCGAGGCAGGCCACGAACGCGATGCGCCCGCTCGGCTTGGCCGCGAGCAGCTGCTCGATCGTCGTGGCGACGTAGACGAGATCCTGGTGCGCGATGTCGGAGAAGCGCATGCCGAGGTCGAGGACGATGTCGTCCCACTTCCAGCCGCGCCGTGAAGTGATGAGCGCGGTCCCGTTCATGAAGTTCTCGAAGAACACGTCGGTCCCGGAGCGCGCGAGCCCGGCGTAGCCGGTCCAGTCGCGTCCGGTGCGCCGCTGCTCGAAGAGCTCCGCGGGATCCTGGGGCGCGATCGCGGTGTGGTCGTGGACGGAGACGATGGGGTGTTCCCCCATCAGGCGTTCGGCGCGGGCTAGCTCCTCGGAGCTCAGGCCGAGGTCGTGCTCGACGACCCGGCCCACGTCCTTCGCCAGCTCGAACGCGCGGTAGTCCTTCCCGGCCTCGAGGTACTGGAAGGAGCGGTAGCCGTCGTACCGCTTCTCGGGCATTACCTCGCGGCCGCGGCCTTGCGCGGCCTCGCCGGCTTCCGCTCGGTCTGGCCCTCCATGACGATCGGCGGCACGCCGGCGCTGCGGATGGTCCGCGCGAGCTGCGGCACATCCTTCGAGGTCAGCGCCCGCAGCTTCACGAGCTGCACGTCGATGCGCCGCACCAGTTCCTGGAACACGGCCCGCTGCGACGCGGTCGGCCGCGCGTCGGCCGAAGCGACCGCGGCGCCGAGCCCGCCCAGCTTCGCGTTCAGCTTGATCGGGAAGTTGAGCGTGTCCTGGCGGCTGCGCGCCTTCGTCTGGACCAGCTCCTCCTCAACGGCGACGAGCGCCTTGCGCACCGACGAGGCCGAGCGCGTGACAGCGCGGAGCGAGCGGTCCTTCCCGGTCCGCACCTCCCACGCCTCGATCTGCTTGCGCAGCGAGCGGATGGTGCTGATGGCGTCGTGGGTCTCGGTGAGCTTGTCGCGGATCGCTAGGAGCAACTCGAACTGCTGGCGCAGATCCTCGTCCCGCACGTCGACCCGCGGGTCCATGCGGAGCTCGAACCCCTCGGTCAGCGTCTTGTCGCCGGCCTTGAGCCGTACCTGGTAGCGGCCGGGCGGGACGACCGGGCCGGCCAGGGCGCGCTCGAACTCCTCCATCGACGGGTCGTCCGCGACCTTCGAGGCGTCCGGGTGGCGCATGTTCCACACGAACCGGTTGAGGCCCGGCTCCTTGGCGACGCGCGGCTCCTTCTTATCCTCCTCCTCCTCGGGCAGAGCGGCGCCAGGCGGTGGCGGCTCCGTCGCCGCTGTCTTCTTGCTGCTGAAGGAGCGGATGAGCTTTCCGCGGGCGTCGTGGAACGACATCGTGACCTCGCCCTCGGGCCGCTCACGGAGCCAGTAGCTGACGAGCACGCCGTCCGGCGGGTTCTTCCCAGCGTCGAGGAACGTCTCGACCTTCTCGCCCGGAGCACCCTTCTTCTCGGAGAGCTTGTAGGTGAGCATCGTCGCGTCCGTGAAGCGGTAGTTCTTGCCCAGCACCGGCTTCCCGGGGAAGCCGCCCTTCGACCGGATGCGATAGGTCGGGCGCGGCGCGAACAGGCGCGCGCGCTCGCCGCTCTTGGGCGCCGACCACTCGCGAAGCGCGGTCATGTCGTCGAGCACCCAGAACGAGCGGCCGTGCGTGCCGAGCACGAGGTCGGTGTCCTTCACGACCAGGTCGTGAACGGGTACCCGCGGCAGGTTCGCTCGCAGCGGCTGCCACCGCCCGCCGTCGTCGTACGAGACGTAAACGCCCGTCTCCGTGCCCGCGTACAGGAGGCCGGTTCGCACGGGATCCTCGCGGATCGCGCGGCAGAAATCGTCGTCCGGGATACCGGTCGTGATCTTGGTCCAGGTGCGACCCATGTCGTCCGTCCGGAACAGGTAGGGCTTGAAGTCGTCGAGCATGTGCCGCTCGACGGCGAGGTACGCGGTCTTCTCGTCATGGGGCGACGCTTCGACGAGCGAGACCGTGGACCACGCCGGCATACCGCGCGGCGTCACGTTCTTCCAGCTCTTGCCGTTGTCCGTCGACACGTGCACGAGACCGTCGTCGGACCCCGCCCACAGCACGCCCTTCTTCACAGGCGACTCGGCGAACGCGAAGATCGTGCAGTAGTACTCGGCGCCGGTCTGGTCGCGCGTGATCGGCCCGCCGGAGTCCCCCAGGCGCGACGCGTCGTTCCGCGTCAGGTCGGGGCTGATCGTCTCCCACGTCTCACCCTCGTCGCGCGAGCGGAAGACGTGGTTGCCAGTGACGTAGAGCGTGTTGGGGTCATGTGGCGACAGCACGATCGGGAACGTCCACTGGAAGCGGTACTTGGCGTCCTTGGCCGCGTGACCCGAGGTCATCTCGGGCCAGACCATGATGTTGCGCGACTGTCCGGTGCGGTGGTCGTAGCGCGTCAGGTAGCCCTGGAACGACCCGCAGAACACGATGTTCGGGTCGTCGGGCCGGATGGCCACGTAGCCGCTCTCGCCGCCGCCCATCTCGTACGCCTCGATGCCCGTGATGCCCGCGATCCGCGCGCGGCTCGGCACGGCGATCGCCGTGTTGTCCTGCTGGCCGGCGTAGATGTGATACGGGAACCGCGTGTCGGTGATGACGTGGTACATCTCGGCGGTCGGCTGGTTGTAGAGCGTCGAGAACGTCTCGCCTCCGTTGAACGTGACGAGCGCGCCGCCGTCGTTGCCTTCGATCATTCGCTTGGGGTCCGTGGGATCGATCCACAGGTCGTGGTTGTCGCCGTGCGGGAACTGGAACTGGTCGAAGGCCTTGCCTCCGTCGATCGAGCGCCAGCCGTCGACGTTCAGGACCCAGACGGTGTCGGCGTCCTGCGGGTCGACGAAGACGTGGTGGTAGTACCAGGCGCGCTGGCGGAGGTTGCGGTCCTCGCTGCCGCGCTGCCAGGTCTCGCCGCCGTCGTCCGACCGGAACACGGCACCGTTCTCGGCCTCGACGATCGCGTAGACGCGCTGGGAGCGAGACGGCGCCACGGCGATGCCGATCTTCCCGAGCGTGCCGCTGGGCAGCCCGGGCTTGCGCGTGAGCTCGGTCCAGGTGTCACCACCGTCGGTCGTCTTGAAGATCCCGCTGCCGGGGCCGCCGCTGCGCATGTAGTGAGGCAGCCGCACGGTGTCCCAGAGGGCCGCGTACATGATCCGCGGGTTGTTCGCGTCCATCGAGAGGTCGATCGCGCCGGTGGTGTCGTCCCGGTAGAGGACGCGCTTCCAGGTGGCGCCGCCGTCGCGCGACCGGAAGACGCCGCGCTCCGTGTTCCGCCCGTGCGCGTGACCGAGCGCCGCGACGTACACCAAGTCGGGATCGCGAGGATCGACGACGACCGTGCTGATGTTGCGCGTGTCGCGCAGGCCCACGTTCTTCCAGGTGCTTCCGCCGTCGCTGCTCTTGTAGACGCCGTCACCATGCGAGACGTTCTCGCGAATGCAGGCCTCGCCCATGCCGACGTAGATGACGTTCGGGTCGCTCGTCGCGACCGCGATCGAGCCCACCGATGCCCGCTGGAAATAGCCGTCCGAGATGTTCTCCCAGAAGCCGCCCCCGTCCGTCGTCTTCCACACGCCGCCGCCTGTCGTTCCCATGTAGAAGGTCAGCCGCTCCGTTGGGTGCCCCGCGACCGCTCCGCAGCGGCCGCCGCGGAAAGGGCCGACCAGGCGGAACTCGAGCTTCGCGAACGGGTCCGTTCCATCGGCTCTGGCCCTAGCCGCGCGCACTGGCCCGCGCCTCGGGCGTGCGGTCCTGCGGGTGGTGGTGCGGCGGGCAGTGGCCATCGGCTCCCCCTCCTGGTGCGTGGATCGGCCTGAGGTTAGCCCGATGCGCGGGGCGGCGTCGGCCGGTACGACTTCGCTGTACACCGCCGTCGTCGCCATGCTGCGTGAGCAAGCTCCCGCGCATGGACTCCTAGGCGTTGTAGGCTCCGGCGATGACGAACCTGACCAGCATCCGCGCGCTCGTGCTTCAGGGCATCAACGCCGTCGACATGGTGACGCTCGCGACCTCGTTCGTGATCGCTGAGATGTTCTACAAGTTCCACAGCTTCACGCTCGAGGCCGGCGCGTTCCTCGCGACGTGGTACGCCCTGCGGCTGGCGGCGCGCGCGATCTTCTCACGACCCTAGCGCGCTAGCTGGCTGGCTCCGGCGGGACGCGATCGGCCGCGTCTTCGTCCGCGCTCTGCGGCGGCCCCCCGTTGCCCGGAACCGCCCCGGCGCGACCAGCCCGTGGCAGGACCATCCAGAACGTGCTGCCGGCACCCTCGCCTGGGCTCGACGCGCCGACCTTCCCGCCGTGGGCCTCCACGACCTCGCGGACCACAGCGAGTCCGAGGCCCTGACCGCTAAGGTCGTGGGCCGCGCGGTAGCCACGTTCGAAGATCCGCGGCAGATCCTCGGCCGAGATGCCCCGGCCGTGATCGGTCACCTTTAGAAGGACGCTCTCCCCCTCCTCGCGCAGCCCGACCGAGATCTTCGCTGGCGAAGACGAGTACTTGACCGCGTTCCCGAGGAGGTTGTCGATCACCTGACCGACCCGCGGGCCGTCGACCGTTAGCACGATCGGCGTCACCGGCTCCTCAAGATCCACATGCGCGTCGGACAGGACGCGCGCCCTGGCGACCGCGCCGCGAACCAGGTCGCGAAGGTCCGTGGGCTCGTCAGCGATCCCCGGAGACGGGACCGCTGATGGCTGGAGGTCGGCGATGAGCCGCGTGAGCTGCGCGACCTGTCTCTGCATGGTCTCCAGGTGGCGGGCGACGATCTGCGCGTATCCGCCCACGCTGGTGAGGGGGGTCCGCAGCTCGTGCACCGCCGTCGCGACCGCTTCCTCCTTGGCACGGAGCTGGCCGCGAACGCTCTCGAGCGCGATACGCAGCTCGCCCACCGCGCGCTCGGCGCGCTCGCGCTCGATCGTTGCGGTCAGCGAGCGAGCGGCGGCCTCGGCGATATCCGCGATGAGCGCGTCGCGGCGCTCCGTGTCCAGCGCCCCCTCCGAGAGGACCGCGCCGAGGGCCATTCGCGGGTCGTCCTGCACGCCGAGCACGCGCGCCACGTCGGCCGCGTCATCGAGGCCGGGAAGCGTCGTGTCGCGGCCTCGAGCGGGCAGGTCCTTCGAGCTCAGGCTCGCCGCTGCGAGGTGCGCGGGGACATCGCCGCGCGCGTGCTCGATGACAGTGGCGTCCTCCCGTTGCGCCCAGGCCCACGCCGCCGACACGCCGGGGACGCGGTAGACGTGCTCCGTCGCGATCCGCAGCACCTGGGAGGGGGTCGTCGCGCCGGAGAGATCGGTCAGCGCCGCGGCGCGCCGCCTGAGCACGTCGTGATCGAGCGCGTCCCGGCCGCGGATCTTCGCGAGCTCCGCGGCGACGAGTGCGGCGGCGACGACCAGCTGGAGCGGCCAAAGCGCGACCGCCTCCGCTTCCTGGATGCGCAGGGCGAGCACGACATCGATGACCACGATCGCTAGGGCGGCGACCGCGGCTGCCCCGAACGCACCGTGGCGCAGCGCGCCGACACCGATCGGGATCACGAAGAGCGCCCATGCGGGCCGGTCGAGCGGGAGCGCCGCGAGCAGCACGCCGGTCGCGGCGATGTCCACTCCGACAGCGCCTACCGCGACGACGCGGGACACCGCTTCGGGAACGAACGGCATCGCGTAGCGGGCGACGACGGCGAACACGAGATACGCGATGAGTCCGACGGGTACCCAGGCCGGAGACCCGCCGCCCAGCAGCACGAGCGTGGTCGCGAGCGCGACGGCGGCGAGGCGCAGCCGCAGGACGGCCCGCTCTACGTCCGCTGCGCCGGATCGCTCAGAGCGCATGCGCCTTACCTCCCCGCCCGATAACGCACCCCCACCCCGCTGGCGCTGAAGTTTGAGGCCTCTCTTGACCTAAGAACGGCTGTTCCATATCGTGCCGGCTCTATGCGAACAACCGTTCCATTCCCTGCGCGCACCAGCCTGGAGCAGATCCTCGACTCGTTCGAGCGGGATCCCGAGTTCGCGGCGATGGTCACGAAGTGGGAGCGTCTTCCGGCGAAGGCGCCGCGGTACGCGCCGTTCCCCGTGTGGCTCGACGAACGGATCGTGCGCTCGCTGCGCCGTCGCGGGATCGAGGCGCTGTACTCGCATCAGGCCGCGGCGCTCGAGGCCGCGCACGCGGAGCGGAACGTCGTCGTCGTCACGCCGACGGCATCGGGCAAGACGCTCTGCTACGACCTGCCCGTCCTTCACGCCATCGCGAAGGACCCCTCGGCACGCGCTCTCTTCATCTTCCCCACCAAGGCCCTGGCCCAGGATCAGCTCGCCGAGCTCGAACGGCTCTCCACCGAGATGGAGATCGAGCTCAAGACCTACACGTACGACGGCGACACGCCGCCGCAGGCCCGCGCGGCGATCCGCTCGGCGGGTCACGTGGTCATCACGAATCCGGACATGCTCCACACGGGGATCCTCCCCCACCACACGAAGTGGGTGAAGCTGTTCGAGGACCTGCGGTACGTAGTGCTGGACGAGCTCCACACGTATCGCGGCGTGTTCGGCAGCAACGTCGCGAACGTGTTGCGGCGCCTCCGCCGCATCTGCGCGTTCTACGGATCGCATCCGACGTTCATCTGCACCTCGGCCACGATCGCCAATCCCGAGGAGCTCGCGCGCCGTCACGTCGAGGCTGACGTCGTCCTGATCGACGAGTCCGGTGCGCCGCAGGGCGAGAAGGTCATCGCCTTCGTGCAGCCGCCGGTCGTGAACGCGTCGCTCGGCATCCGCAAGAGCGCTCTCCTGGTGGGCCGCGACATCGCCGCGACCCTGCTTGCCTCCGGCGTGCAGACGATCGCGTTCACCCGCTCGCGGGTCCAGACCGAGCTGCTGCTCACGTATCTGCGATCGCGGTTCCCGCAGCCACAATGGCCGCCGGACCTGGTGCGCGGCTATCGCGGCGGGTACCTGCCCAGTGAGCGCCGCGCGATCGAGCGAGGCCTCCGTGACGGAACGGTCCGCGGCGTCGTCTCCACGAACGCGCTCGAGCTGGGCATCGACATCGGCGCCCTCCAGGCCGCCGTGCTCGTCGGATATCCCGGCACGGTCGCCTCGACCTGGCAGCGCATGGGCCGGGCGGGCCGCCGTGGCGAGCTGTCGGCGGCGTTCCTGGTCGCGACGTCGTCGCCCACTGATCAGTACGTCGTGCAGCACCCCGACCACATCCTGCGCAAAGGAATGGAGCAGGCCCTGATAGACCCCGACAACCTTCACGTGCTCGTCGGTCACCTCAAGTGCGCCGCGTTCGAGCTGCCCTTCGAACGAAGCGAGCGCTTCGGCACCGAGGACACGCCGGGAGTCCTTTCATACCTCGACGAGCAGGGGATCCTGCACGAGGCCGACGGCCGCTACCACTGGTCCGCCCAGGCGTTCCCGGCCGAGGCCATGTCGCTGCGCACCGCAAGCAACGACAACGTGGTGATCATCGACACGACCGGCGGCCACACCCGTGTGATCGGCGAGGTGGACCGCTTCGCCGCGCCCGTGCTCGTCCACGAGCAGGCCATCTACCTCCACGAGTCGCGGCAGTTCCAGGTGGAGCGCCTGGATTGGGAGAACGCGAAGGCCTATGTGACCGAAGTGAAGGTCGACCACTACACCGACGCCGGCCTCGCGGTGCGCATCCGGGTGCTCGACTCGTTCGCCAGCGAAGCGCTCGCGAAGCGCTACGGACGCGAGCGCTTCGTGCGCGCGCACGGCGAGGTCCTCGTGAGCGCTCTGGCCACGGTCTACAAGAAGCTCACGATGTACACGCACGAGAACGTCGGCTGGGGGAAGATCCATCTCCCCGAGCAGGAGCTGCAGACGACCTCCTACTGGCTCTCGCTCGCCGATGATGCGACGCCGGGCTGGCCGCGCGAGCGCGTCGAGGTCGCCCTCGCGGGCCTGGGCAACCTGCTCCACGGGCTCGCGCCGCTCTTCCTGATGTGTGACCCGCACGACCTCGGTCTCTCGGTGGAGGTCCGCTCGCCCCACACCGAGCGCCCGACGCTCTATCTGTTCGACATGACTCCCGGTGGCGTGGGCTTCTCCGAGCGTCTCTACCGCGCGACGGATGCGCTCCTCGAGCGCGCTCGGGAGCACCTCGCCGCGTGCGACTGCGACTCGGGATGCCCGTCGTGCGTCGGCCCGGCGTACGCGATCGGCAGTGACGTGAAGGCGGCGGTCGCCGAGCTCATCGCATGACGGTCGCGCTGCGCGATCGTCTCGCGCGCGTCGCGGCCGCGCGCGCCGTCCTCCGGGGCGCCGAGCAGAGCGCGGGGGTGGGCCA
>CAZTAI010000062.1:0-1191 GCA_964611555.1 uncultured Chloroflexota bacterium
GGTCGCGCGGCGAAGCCGCGAATGTGTTCGGCGCGATCCTCGCGCGGTACGACGGCATGGCGCTGCTCGCGCTCGTCGTCGTCGTGCTCACCACCATCCTCAAGCTCGGCGCGTTCGAGGAGGATCTGCGGGACTGGCGCTTGTGGGCACGCCTGGGAGCGCTTGCGCTCATGGGCGCCGCTGTGCTCTACGGGGTCGCGTGGGCCGGTCCGGTCGCGCGCACGATCAGGCGCGAGACGCCGGGCTTCGACGATCTTCCGGAGGGTGACGTTCGGCGGCGCGAGTTCCGCGCGCTTCATCAGCGCGCTAGGAAGGCACTGACGATGGTCATGCTGTTCGGGCTCGTGGCGCTCTTCTTCAGCTGATGGCGGCGCTGAGTGAGGTCCTCGAGCGTCACCGCGAGCGGTTGACGAAGGATCACCGCGTGCGGAACGGCGCGCAGCTCATCGGGTTCGTGAACGACGTCGGCTTCTGCTTCGCATTCACGGCAGCGGAGGGACTGCCGATCCCGGCGTGCTTCGATCACCTGTCGACGAATGACATCGATCGCAAGTGGGGCTGGATCTGGGAGTGGAAGGACGAGCTGGCCGCCGACAAGAAGGTCTACTACGGCCCGATCCTGGGGCGGAAGCCCACCTTCGTCTCGATGAAGTTCCTCCCGCTCCTCTACGCCACCCACGGGCGCGCCGGCGAGCCGGACGATCATCTCGAGGATGTGAAGGCCGGCCAGCTCTCGGAGGTCGCGCGCCGGATCATCGAGCACGTGACCGTGAAGGGAGAGTCGCAGACACGGCGGATGCGCGCGGAGCTGGGCATCACCTCAAAGGACGGCCGCAACCAGTACGACCGCGCGCTCGACGAAGTGCAGCGCCTCATGTACGTCGCGCGGGTGAAGGCGGTCGGCGAAGGCAAGGAGGAATACAACTACACGTACGACCTCTTCGTGCGTCGGTATCCGGAGGTCGTGCGCGCGGCCGAGCCCATCCCCTCGGCGGAGGCACGGAGCCGGGTCCTGGCCCGCGCGGTCGAGCTCGCCGGCGCTCTGACGGCCCGGCAGATCGACAAGCTCTTCGACTGGGGCCCCGAGCCGCTGGGCCGTGCCATCGAGCGGCTCGAGGCCGAGCGCCGCGTCGTCCGGCGGGCGGCCGGGCGCGAAGCGATCGTGCTGCTCCATCGGTACGCTGACGCGGC
>CAZTAI010000062.1:1291-5671 GCA_964611555.1 uncultured Chloroflexota bacterium
CAGCAGCTCCGCTCGTGGATCTTCGAGCTGTATGACCCGCTGGAGAACGACCGCCAGTACATCGTCTACGACTCTGACCGCGGGAACCTGATCATCGACCTGCCGCGATACAGCGACCGCGCGGCGCGCCTCATCCGCGGGACGGGTCCCGCATCGACGGTCGTTCTCACCAACGCCAGCCGCGCCCGCGACGCCGCGCGGTTCCGAGACGAGCTCGGCATGCAGATCGCCGCGCACGCTGAGGACGCATCGGCGGTCGAGGGCGGTCCGGACGTCATCCTCCGAGACGACGAGCTCATCCGGCCCGACGCACGCACGTTCCGCATCCGGCACGACGGCCAGGGCGCGACGGTGATCCTGCTGCGCAAGGCCGGCGGCGTTCTGGTGGTCGGCGACCTCGATCTCGCATCGCCCGCGAGCAAGTCGCTGCTCGACCTCGAGTTCTCGGCGGTGCTCGCGTCGCAGCACCCGCCGACCTGGAGCGCGGGCAAGGACATCTTGCTGGGGCTTCAGAGCGAGCTGCCCAAGCCGCGCAAGCGCTTCAGCATCCTGCTCGACGCTCCGTGGGATCGCGCCTACAAGGGACGGCTCGAGGACAAGATGTACCACCACGAGCCCATCGTTCCGAAGGAGGCGACGGTCGTTCGTGAGGCCGGGATGGGGACCGAGACGCTGGTCGTGTCCGATGTCGCGCGCAGGAAGATCGAGAGCGCGCCTCGGCCCGTGCGGGACCGCGGCGAATGACGGCGGAGACAGGGCGCAAGGGGCGACCCCGCGCGTTCGCCGAGGACTGGACCATCGCGGGCACGCTCGCCCCGCCCACCACTGTGGCGAACCCTCTGGGTGCGGCCGGGCGTCCCGATGCGGCGAACATTCAGCCGAGGTCGGTGGGACCGCGCTTCCGCACGTACTCGGTCGAGGACCTCGCCGGCGCGCCGAACGTCGACTTCTACTGGGGCGGCATCGACCTATCGCCGGACGGAGCCGAGGTGGCGTTCTCGTGGAACCAGACTGGAGCCTTCGAGGTGTACGCGGCTCCGCTGTTCGGCGACCGGATCATCCAGCTGACATCGGCCGGCGGGAGGAGCGTCGTGCCGAAGTGGTCGCCGGATGGGGGACAGGTCGCGTTCCTTCGCGACAGCGAGGGCAACGAGAACATGCAGATCTGGCTAGTCGATCGGGATGGTGTGCGCGAGCGCCGTTTGGCGAACGACGACGCTGTCATGCACCGCCACCACGCCTGGTCGCCCGACGGGACGCGCATCGCCTACACGGCGAACGCGGGCGGGAAGCGCTTCGCGGTGTTCGTGATGGACGTCGTGACGGGCGAGCACACGCGGCTCACCGAGGGCCGCGAGGACGATCAGCAGCCGCGCTGGTCACCTGATGGCAAGTGGATCTCCTTCTGGTCGCGGCGCGAAAGCGTCCGCACGAACGCGGATCTCTACCTTGTCCCGGCGGCGGGCGGTGAGGCGCGCAAGCTGGAGACGCGCGGCGGCGAGGACGGCGAGTCGATCGACGCGCGCTGGTCGCCGGACGGCCGCGCTCTCGCGTTCACCACGAACGTCCGGGGCCGGTACGAGATCGCGATCGCGCACCTGCAGGGGGGCGACGTCGCGCGCGTCGAGCGGCTCGGCGCGACCCCGTTCGATGACACCGAGGCCACGTGGCGTCCCGACGGGCGCGGCCTGGTCTACCGCCGCAGCAAGGACGCGGAGGTCTCGGTGCGCCGCACGTTCACGATCTCGCACGCGGACGAGGCGGTCGCGGACATCCCAGGCGTGCATCACTCGCCGCGGCTCGCCCGCGACAGCGAGACGGTCGTCGCTGTCTTCACCGAGGCACGCCGTCCGGCGGATGTGATCGTGCGGCCGCCGCGCGCGACCGTGCTACGCCGCATCACGAGCTCCCTCCCCGGCACCATCGACCCCGAGGTCCTGGTCGAGCCGGTCCACGTGAGGTACCCGGGCGCCGACGGTCTGGCTATCGGAGCCCTCCTATATGTCCCGCATGTCGAGGCGGTCGATGCATCGACCACGCCGCCGGCCGTCATGTACGTGCACGGCGGCCCCACCGGGCAGCACTTCCGCCAGTGGGACCCGATACCGCAGATCCTCGCCAACCACGGGTACGTCGTCCTGGCGCCGAACATCCGCGGCTCGACCGGATACGGACGCGAGTTCCAGGAGGGCAACCGGCACGACTGGGGCGGCAAGGACCTCGAGGACGTCGTGCGCGGCGCCGAGTGGCTGGAGCGCGAGGGCATAGCGGACGGAAAGCGCATCGGCATCCGCGGCGGCAGCTACGGCGGCTACATGACCCTCATGTGCCTGGCGATGGCGCCGGATCGATTCGCCGCCGGCGTCTCGACGGTCGGCGTCGTGAACTGGGCGACGATGTACGGGACGACGCGCGGCGATCTCCAGCAGTATCTGACCCGTGAGTTCGGCGACTTCGAGCGGGACGCCTCGCGGTACCGCGATCGCTCGCCGCTCACGCATGCATCGAAGATCCGATCGCCGCTGCTAGTACTGCAGGGCGCGAACGACCCGCGGGTGCCCCTGGCGGAGGCCGAGCAGATGGTCGCGGCGCTCAAGAAGAACGGCGTGGTCCACGAGTACCACGCCTATCCGGACGAGGGCCACGCCTTCGCGAAGCGGCACAACCGGATCGACGCCCAGCAGCGCGCCCTTGAGTGGTTCGAGAAGCACCTCAAGCCCGCCCGCTCCTAGCGCCCGCTCACCACTCCACCAGCTTCCAGACCTCCGGCTCGCGGGCCCCGCCCACCTCTGAGAAGAGCGCCGCCGCGCGCTTCAGGTGCCGCATCGCCTCGTCGCGCTTGCCGAGCGCCTGCAGAACGTCCGCGAGGTTGTTGTGGAGCGCCGCTTCGCGGTGGCGGTCGCCCAGTGCCTCGCTCTGCTGGAGCGCGTCGCGCGCGTGCGCGAGCGCGCCATCGAGATCGCCCGCGCGACGGTCTGCAAGCGCGAGGTTGTTGAGCGCCGCGACGCGAACGCCCGGATCCGGCAGCGCCCTGGCGAGCTCGAGCGATCGCTCGAGGTGGCGCCGGTCCTTCGTGAGGATCCCCAGGATGTTGTTCGCCTGCGCGAGCGCGCGTACCTCGCCAGACCGCTCCGACAGAGCGAGCGCCTTCCGCGCGAGGGTGAGGGCCCGCGAGGTCTCACCGTGGCGATGGGCCGCGAGGCTCCAGTCCGCGGTCACGCGAGCCTTGTGTGCGTCGTCTCCGCCTTCCGCTGCGCGCTTGTAATGGTGCTCCGCGCGCTCCCAGTCGCCGCGCCGGTGATGCACCTCCGCGAGCTTGTGCTCGATCTGCGCCCTGGCGGAGGGCGCCGCCTCAGCGGTTGCGGCCTCGTAGCTCGAGATCGCCTTCGCGTACGAGCCGTGGAGCGTGTACACGTCGCCGGCCGCCTCGTCCGCGCTGCGCCGCGGCGCTTCGCCTCCTTCACCGGTGCGGATGCGCTCGTACAGCTCCTTGGTCTCCGGCATCGGCGCGACGCCGAGCTCCGCATCGAGGACGCGCGCGCACTCGCGGAATTGGCGCATGGCGGCGGCACGGTCGCCCGATAGCGCGTACAGGCGCATCAGCTCGCGGTGCGCGAGCTCGTCCAGTGGATCGATCTCGAGCAAGCGGCGCATCTGCGTAGCGGCACGCGAGACGTCGCCGGCTTCGACGGCCTCCGCCGAGAGTCGCGCCAGGCCCTCCCGCAGCTCGGCGCGTAGCTCCTCTGACCGCGCCGCCTGCCACTCGTCGAACGCCGGACTGTCCTTCAGTGAGAAGCCGGCGAGGAGATCACCGCGATAGAGGGCCACTGCCTCGCTCAGCTTTCCGGCGCGCAGCAGCGACCGAAAGCGCTCGACGTCGCTCGTGACGGCATCCGTTCCGAGCCGGACGCTGACCGTGTCGGCGACGAGGACGTCGTCACCGAGCTCCGTCCGAAGCGGTGAGAGGGTGCGGCGGAGCGACGCGCGGGCCCGCTCGTCATCCGCGTCGGGCCAGAGCATCGCGGCCAGCCGGTCGCGCGGCTGAGTGCCGCCCTCCAGCACGAGATACGCCAGGATCGCGACGGCCTTCCGCGTATCGAACTCGACCACCCGCCCGTCCTTCTCTACCCGAGGCGGCCCGAGCAGGTAGAGATCGACGAGCGGCCGGGCGGTCCTGGCAGGGATGCCGCGTCTCCTCATGCGCGACGGTCCCTGTCCGCCGTCAATGCGGCGATGTCGGCGAGGTCCTGTGGTCTCCCGGCCGCCTGCTTCATGCGGATCAGGTCGTCGCGCCCAGCCACCCTGACGGTCACGCCACCCAGGTCGATGGCCAGAGCTCGCTCGCGGAGCTCCTCGTACGGCGCCGCACCCGGGACTTCG
>CAZTAI010000062.1:5771-8926 GCA_964611555.1 uncultured Chloroflexota bacterium
ACGATGTAGTCGACCCGGTGATGCGCGAATGCGCGGAAGATCGCACTCGGGTCGCTCTCACTGGTCCGCTCCTCATGAGGACTCATCGTCGAGCGAGCTTGCCGGCCTCGCTGAGCTGGGCGTTGAGGCGCATCCACTTGAAGGCACGCTCGAGCCGCTGCGCTGGAGAAAGCTTCAGCTCCGCACGAAGGTGCGCAGGGTCGTGCATCCCCTTCAAGGGCCGCGAACGGAGATCGAGCTCTTCTCCCATGACCAAGAGGAGGCGCCGAAGCGTTTGGACGGTAGGGGAGCGCTGGCCGCGCTCAAGGCGGCTGATCGCCGTCTGGGTCGTTCCTGCGCGTATCGCGAGCTGCGCCTGGCTCAGTCCACGCGCGATCCTGGTCCGGCGGATGAGTTCGACCGCGTCCACTGAGGCTACTATAGCCAATTGGCTATGGGGGGGACCCTAGCGGGGGCCCCTCCGGAAGGTCACGGAACGCATCGCGGGGACTTGAGGCCGACCTACGCTCGTCGTGCCCGTACTCGCTTAGCTCGTAGTCGCTTCGCTCCTCGGCCGTCGCTCGTCCTCATCGTCGGCCAGCGGGCCGCCGCCCTCGGCCTCCCCAGGCCGGTAGTCGCTTCGCTCGTCGGGCGTCGCTCGTGCGCCAGCGCCAGCAAGCTGTCGCTGATGGCCCTCGCTAGCCCGTAACGCGTTCCGGACGGTCACCGTGGAGAGTCTGTCGGATGGAACGCGTCATCGCGATGTTGCTCGTCGCGGTCTATCTGCTTCTTGCGGCAGTGGGAGTATTCCTCAACGTCCTCAACTCGGGAACCGTGCGTCCCGATGGGGTCCTGGCCGAAAGCACGGTCGACGCCAGCTTCGCGATCGTCTTCGCCGGATACGCACTGGCGGGCGCGGCAATAGCCGCCCGCACTCGAGGGAACGCCGTCGGATGGTTGCTCCTCGGGATGGCGCTGTCGACGGCGACGGCGTTCGCCGCCGAGGAGTACGCCCTTTACGGAACGGTGACCCGACCCGGATCGGTCCCAGGCACCGAGCTCGCGGTGTGGATCTCCATCGTCGCGTGGCAGGGCCTGATCATGCCGCTCCCCTTCGTGATCTTCCTGTTCCCCACGGGCAGTCTTCCTTCCACGAGATGGCGGCCGGTGGCCTGGGCGATCGGAGTCGGGGTGGCCATCGTCATGGTGATCTTCGCCTTCGGGACGGCTGGGGACTCCGAGCACCCGCAGCTGCGCAATCCCTTCTACGTCGAGGCGCTAGCGCCGCTCCGGGAGGCTGCAGAGGCCTCCTTCTTCATCTTCCTGCTCTTCTTCGGCGCGGCCGTTGCCTCCCTCATCGTGCGCGCGCGACATGCGCGGCCGGAAGAGCGGCAGCAGCTCAAGTGGGTCGCGAGCGCCGCCGTCCTCATGCTGCTCTTCCTCATCGCGGCGACATACCTTCCGGTCGGCGGAGAGATCCTCTGGCCGGTCGCGATCTCGTCCCTTCCCGTCGCGATCGCCGTCGCGATCCTCCGCTACCGCCTCTATGACATCGACGTCCTGATCAACCGCGCCCTGGTGTATGCCGCCCTGACGGCGGCCCTCGGCGCTGCCTATGTCGCGTCGGTGGTCTTGCTCCAGGCCCTGCTACGTCCGTTCACCGCCGGGAGCGACATCGCGGTCGCGGCATCGACCCTCGCTGTCGTCGCGCTCTTCCAGCCGCTCCGGCGCCGCATCCAGGACGCCGTGGACCGCCGCTTCTACCGCTCCCGCTATGACGCGCAGCGAACGCTCGACGAGTTCAGCAGCCGCCTCCGCGACGAGATCGACCTCGTGCAGCTGGAAGGCCAGCTCGTGACTGCCGTCCAGCGGACCGTCCGACCGGCCCACGCGAGCCTCTGGCTTCGAGGTTCGGAGCGATGAGGTGGCTGGCCGTGGTGCCTGCTGTCGTCACGGTCGCGTTGATCGTCCCGGCGTTGGTGCTTTCACTTGACGCGCCGCCGGCTGCGACTGCCTTCGGCGTGCCCCTCTATTCGGCCATCGCCGCATTAGCGACCGCAGCGATAGGCGCCCTGATCCTCTGGCGCTCGCCGATGCACGCGGTGGGGCTGGCGTTCGCCGGATCCGCCCTTGCCGGCTCTACCGAGAAGCTGGCGGACCAGTACGCCGAACTCGCGACGCTGAGAATGCTTGGACTTCCCGGCGGTGAGTGGGCAGCGTGGCTTGGTTCCTGGATCTGGTTCGTGCAGATCGTCCTGACCGCGGTCGTGCTTCCGATCGTGTTCCCGACCGGTCGGCCTCTTACGCGTCGCTGGGCTTTCGGCCTCGTGACCGGTGCGCTCGCCCTGACCGCCCTGATCGGCACGACGGCGCTGCGCGCAGGCCCGCTCGAGACGGCCCCGCACGTCATGAACCCGGTCGGGGTCCTGGGTCCCGAGCAAGCCCGAGCGCTGATGCCCGTTCCACTGCTCCTCCTCGTCGCTTCGATCGCGACCGCCATTGCCTCGATGACCGTCCGGTATCGGCGCTCCTCGGGGATCGAACGGCAACAGATGAAGTGGCTCGTCTACGCGCTCGCGTTGTTCGCGATGACGTTCCTCGGGGCAGCCTTCCTGTACCTGAGCGGGCGCGACGTCGGGCCGGCCGCGTACGCGGTCCTGGTGGCCGCCACCCTGGTCCCCGTTGCTGCCGGCCTCGCGATCCTGCGCTACCGCCTGTACGACATCGACGTCCTTATCAACCGCACCCTGGTCTACGGAGCGGTGACTGCCCTCCTGGCCGCGACGTACTTCGGTGCCGTAGTCCTGATCCAGGCCCTGCTGCGGCCGTTCACGGCGGGCTCCGAGCTCGCGATCGCGGTGTCGACGCTGATCGTCGCGGCGCTCTTCCAGCCAGTGCGAACGCGTGTCCAGAGCGCGGTGGACCGCCGGTTCTACCGCGCTCGGTACGACGCAGCTCGGACGCTCGACGCGTTCAGCTCCCGCCTGCGGAATGAGGTCGAGCTCGATGCGGTCCGCGCCGACCTGCTCGGCGCGGTGGGAGACACGATGCGGCCGGCACACGCAAGCGTGTGGCTTCGGGAACGTGTCCGATGAGGCCATCCGCGGTGCTCGCGATCGCGATCGCGCTCGTTACGGCGATCGCCAACGCCGCGACGCTGCTGTTCCTCGACTTCT
>CAZTAI010000063.1:0-8889 GCA_964611555.1 uncultured Chloroflexota bacterium
GAGGATCAGCGCCGCTCGGAGGGCGCCGCCGCCGATGTCGGCGAAGGTCATGGCGTGCGGTGCGGTGGCGTCTGGCTCGGCCCGGGTGGGACGTACACCTCGTCGTGCTTCGCGATGACCTGATCCGCGCGGAACGCGCCGTCCGGAGCGAAGCGCCCCTCGACGACCGCGCCGGCGCCCTCACGCAGCAGGGCCGGCGGCGCGCCCTCACCGATGACGACGATGCGCGTCACGCCGTCGGTCATGATGAAGCGAAGGTCACGCGAGGACTCGTCGTAGGTCAGGCTTCCGGGCTCCACCTGGCCACCCAGTCGCGCGGTGGTGCCGGCCGTGAGGCCCTTCGCCTTGGCCTCGGTGGGCGTGAGGTAGTAGACGGCCGACGACCCCAGGTCTTGGAGCGCCACGTACCCGATCCCCACGGCCAGCGCGACCGCGGTCAGCGCCAGGAGCCTCCGCTCGCCGACACCGCTAGACACGCGGCGCGGCCGCCTAGGCGGCAAAGCCGCCGGTCCCTCTACGCGGGAGGACTGCGGTCCCCCCGCCGGCACCCCCCTACCGCCGGACACGCAGGGTCAGGATGTAGACGGCCAGCGCCCCCCAGACGATCGCGTACGCGGCGATGATGAAGACGCCGTTCTCGCTCATGCGAGCTCCCGCATGATCCGCTCCTGCCGCTCGCGCTCGATCGAGAAGCGCGCGACGAGCATCCACGCGTACAGGAGCGTGAACGCGATGACGCTCACGATGAGCGTGGCGAGCATGCGCTGGTCGATGGAGGGCCCACCGGCCGGGCGCAGCACCGTCGGCAGCTGGTGGAGCGCGTTCATCCACGTGACTGAGAGGTGCACCACGGGCACGTTCAGCACGGCCACCACGCCGAGCACCGCGGCGCGGGTGGCGCGCCGGTCCATGTCGGTGGAGAGGCTGCGCAGGAGGAGGTAGCCGACGTACATCACGAACATGACCGCGGTGGTGATGAGCCTCGGCTCCCACGTCCACCACACGCCCCACGTCGGCTTGGCCCAGATCGAGCCGGTCACGAGCGCGAGGCCGGTGAAGAGCACGCCGATCTCGGCCGATGCGACCGCGACCGCGTCGAAGGCCGGTCGCTTCGACCACAGCCAGCCCACGCTGGCGAGGAACACGACGACGAACGCGAGGTAGGCGAGCCAGGCCGAGGGGACGTGCACGTACATGATCCGCTGGACCTCTCCCTGGTTCGCGTCCGGCGGTGCCCAGATCAGCGCCATCGCTGTGGCGACGAGGGCTCCGACGATCGCGGCGAGAGCGAGGGCCGGCCGGATCCGCACGGTAAGGATCCGTGGGAGGACTGTGGTGGTCATTCGATGGCCGTAGGGACGATGGTAAGGCCGAGGACCGTGTAGATCAGAGCCAAAGCGAGGAGCAGCCACGACCACGCCGCCGCGGTGACAGCGTCACCCGCGATGGCGGCGGTCGCGGCACTCGTCGATGCGACGAGCTGCGGCAGCAGTACCGGCAGCGCGAGGATCGGCACGAGCGCCGCGCGTGCCCGAAGCCGCAGGGTCAGCGCTACATCCAGCACGACGATCGGCGGAAGTGCCGCGACACCGAGACCGACCGCGAGGGCCAGATGCCCCGGGAGCGCGACATCGAGGTCGAGGAAGACCAGCTGCAGCAGTCCACCCACCAGAGCGACCGCCCCGAGCGCGGCCGCGAGCGCCAGCAGCTTGCCCGCGTACAGCGCGTCGCGCCCACCCGGCAGCGCGAGCACCGCATCGATGGCGTCGTCCGCGAGCTCGCGCTCGAACGACCGCTGTGCGGTCACGACGGCGGCGAACAGCAGCGCGATCCAGAAGAGGGCCGGTGCGACGCCCGGCTGCCGCGCGATCTGCGGGCCGACGACGAGGCTGGTGAGCAGGATCAGCACGGCCATGAAGGTGACCGCCGCGACCAGTCCGTCCGGCTGGCGCCGGTCGGCCGTCGCCTCGCGCTTCGCGACGAGCCAGGCCCGCCGGGGTCCCTCGGGACCCATCACTGGGATCGCAGCAGCGAGACGCGGCCGTCCCCGACCTCGTAGACCCTGACCGCCAGATCGTCGAGCTCGGCGTGTCCGTGCGACGCGATGAGGATCGCGGCCGGGGCGGTCTCCTCGGTCAGCGACCGGCGCAGCAGCGCCGCGGCATCCGCGTCGAGCTCCGCGAACGGCTCGTCGAGCAGGACCAGCTCGCAAGTCTCGGTATCCAGGCGCGCCAGCGCCGCGCGGCGCCGCTGACCGGCGGAGAGGCGCTCGACCGGCCGATCTGCGTCTGCTCCGAGGCCCCAGCGGCCGAGCGCGTAGGTGATGTCATCGACCGGTCGATCGTTCGGGTCGTCCGAAAACCGCATCACCCCGCGTGAGGTGAGACCGCGGAGCTCCTTGAGGAAGCGCAGGTTCTCACGCGCGGTCAGCCCGTGCAGGAGCTGCGGCCGGTGGCCGAGGTAGAGGACGTCCTGCGGCACGTCGCGCTCGCCGCGCGCCAGCGACACCAGCCCCGCGAGCGCGCGGAGGAGCGTCGTCTTTCCGGCGCCGTTGCCGCCGCGCAGCACGGTGATCCCGGGCACGAGCTCGAGGGTGATGCGCCGGAGCACCGCGCGGTCGTCGAGGACGACGGTCGCGTCGCGCAGGGCCGCGATCGGGGCCTCATCGGCGCCGCTGAGAGATCGCGCGCGCTCGGCCGTACTCTCCATATCGGCATGATGCGGCCCGCCCTGGTGCTCTGCGCCGTCATCGCGCTATCGACGATCGCGTGCCAGGAGCCGCCCGCGACGGAGCCCGTGGCCCGCGGGAGGCAGGTCTACCGCCAGCAGGGCTGCGCCCAGTGCCACCAGATCGAGGGCTCGGGCGGCCGTCTGGGACCCGACCTCTCGCACATCGGCACCATCGCGGCGACGCGGCGTCCCGGGGCCGCCGCGGAGGACTACATAGAGGAGTCGCTCGAGCAGCCCGGCGCTTACATCGTCCCCGGTTTCCCCGACATCATGCCGCGGGCGCTTGCCCAGGGGCTCTCGGACTTCGACCGCGAGTCGCTGATCCGTTACCTGATGAGCCTCGACTAGCGCGCCGGCCAGCGCCAGCACCGCTAGCTCGCGCTGGTACTGACCTCACGCGCTCGTGCGAGCCTCGGCCAGCGCCGCCGGACCGCCGCGGCGATCCCCTCCGCGTCCAGGCCGAAGCGCTTCCGCAGCAGCTTCTGGGCGCCGTGGTCGACCCACTCATCCGGCACGCCCAGGACCTCGAGCTCCGCGCGTGCGCCGCGCTCCGCGAGCAGCTCCGCGACCGCGGATCCGAACCCACCGCTGACCACGTGCTCCTCGATCGTGAGGATGCGACCCGTGAGCGCGGCGAGCGCGAGGATCCGGTCGGCGTCGAGGGGCTTCGCGAAGCGAGCGTTGACCACGCTCGCCTCGATGCCGTCCGCGGCGAGCAGCTCCGCCGCCGCGAGCGCGGCGGTGGCCATCGTCCCGTACCCGATCAGCGCCACATCCGAGCCTTCGCGGAGCGTCTCGGCGACGCCGATCGGCAGCTCGCGCAAGGGCTCATCGAGAGAGACGCCGACACCGGAGCCGCGCGGGTAGCGAAGGGCGATCGGCCCGCGACCCGCCGCGCAGTGCCGCACCGCGGTCCAGACCATCTGCCGCAGCTCGGCCTCGTCGCGCGGTGCCATGCACACCATCCCCGGTAGGACCCGGAGGTACGCGATGTCGAAGAGGCCCTGGTGGGTGCGGCCGTCATCGCCGACGATCCCCGCGCGGTCCATCGCGAACACGACGGGCAGCTCCTGGATGGCGACGTCGTGGACGATCTGGTCATAGCCGCGCTGCAGGAACGTGGAGTAGATCGCGAGGATCGGGATCACGCCCTGAGTGGCAAGGCCGGCGCCGAATGTCACCGCGTGCTGCTCGCAGATGCCGACGTCGAAGACGCGGCCCGGGAACTCCGAGAAGAGCGGTGCCAGGCCGGTCCCCGACGGCATCGCGGCGGTGACCGCCACGGTGCGCGGCTCCAAGCGCATCGCTTCGCGGACCGCGTCGGCGAAGACCTTGGTGTAGGTCGGCGCTGCCGCAGGCGCGCTCCCGCGCGGGGACACACCGTGCCACTTCTCGTTGTCCTCCTCCGCCGGTGCGTAGCCGTGCCCCTTCTGCGTGTGCACGTGGACCAGGACCGGTCCGCTCCGGAGGTCGCGCGCGCGGGTGAGCGTCTGCTCCAGCTCGCCGAGGTCGTGCCCGTTCACGGGGCCCAGATATGTGAACCCCAGCTCCTCGAAGAGGACGTTGGGCATGACGATGGCCTTGACGCTGGTGAGGATCCGGCGCAGCGCCTCCTCCGCGACGTCGCCCGCCGGCATGTGCTCGAGGACCGTCTCGGCGACGTGACGCAGCTCGCGGTATGGCCGGGCCGTCCGCAGGGTCTCCACCAGGCGCGTGACCGCCGAGACCTGCGGCCGGTGCAGCTCCTCGGAGGTGCGCAGCGAGTCGAAGACCCGTGACAGCGCGCCCACGTTCGGCGAGATGCTCATTCCGTTGTCGTTGAGGACCACGATCACGCGCGTCCTGGAGTGGCCGATGTTGTTGAGGCCCTCGAAGGCCATCCCGGCGGTGAGCGCACCGTCGCCGATGATCGCGACCACGTGGTGATCGCGGCCGGTGAGATCGCGTGCCGTGGCCATGCCGTGCGCGGCGGAGATCGATGTACCGGCGTGGCCGGCGCCGAACGTGTCGTGCTCCGACTCGTCGCGCACCAGGAACCCCGAGATCCCACCGAGCTGCCGCAGCAGGTCGAAGCGCTCGCGGCGGCCCGTCAGGATCTTGTGCACGTAGGCCTGGTGCCCGGTGTCCCAGACCAGCTTGTCACGCGGCGAGTCGAAGACCCGGTGGAGCGCGACCGTGAGCTCCGTTGCCCCGAGGCTGGAGGAGATGTGGCCGCCCGTCTGCTGCACGGCTTCCACCGTCCACTCGCGGATCTCCGCGCAGAGCCTGCCGAGGTCCTCGCGTGATAGCCCACGCAGGTCACGCGGCTCGTGGATACGATCGAGCAGGGTCATCGTCGCGATACTAGGGTCCGAAGAACGCAGTCCCATCTCATACGTGAACCTGTTGCCGCGAGCGGGCGGGCGACCGAAATAAGCCCCGCCGCCGCCCTGTTCTAGTGTTCAGAGACCTGTGGCGGAGTTCGATCTCATCATCATCGGCGGCGGTCCGGCGGGCCTGACCGCCGGCCTCTACGCCGCGCGCGCCGGCATGAGTACCGTCCTCTTCGAGCAGAAGGGCACAGGCGGCGAGCTCAACAACACCGACCTCATCGAGGACTGGCCGGGCGAGGAGTCCATCACAGGCTTCGAGCTCGGCGAGAAGATGCGCAAGCACGCCGAGAAGTTCGGTCTCAAGATCGAGATCAAGGGCGTAGAAGAGGTCTGGAGCGAGGGCGACCGCAAGAGCGTGCGTCTCGCAGACGGCACGACTCACTCGGCCTACGCCGTGATCGTCTCCGTGGGCGGCGAGCCCATCAAGCTGAACGTCCCGGGCGAGCAGGAGTTCGCGGGCAAGGGCGTCTCGTACTGCGCCGTCTGCGACGGCGCCTTCTTCAAGGGCGTCGACCTAGCCGTCGTGGGCGGCGGCGACTCCGCCTTCCAGGAGGGCCTGTTCCTGACGCGGTTCGCCAAGAAGCTCTACGTGGTCCACCGCCGCAACGAGTTCCGCGCGCAGGCGATCCTGCGGGACCGCCTCCTCGGCATGGACCAGGTCGAGCAGCTGACCCCCGCCAACGTGAAGCGGATCGGGGGCAACGGGCAGGTCCAGTGGATCGAGGTGGAGCGGGAGGGCCGCACCGAGCGCGTCCCGGTGGAGGGCGTCTTCATCTTCGTGGGCTTCAAGCCGGTGGGCCGCTTCCTCTTCAAGAAGGAGCACATCGAGCACGAGCCGCAGACCGGCTACCTGATCACCGACCAGTACATGCGGACGAGCATCCCGGGCGTATATGCCGTCGGCGATACGCGCGCGCAGCTCGCGAAGCAGATCACCACGGCGGTCGGCGACGCGACAACGGCGGTGCTCCACGCGGAGCGATACATCGAGGGACTCAAGCACGCCGAACGCGCGCTCCCCGAGACGCCGCGCGAGGAGATCCCCGCGATGGTGGAGCGCTTGGAGCCGGTGCGGGTCATGACCGGTCAGACGATCGTGCGCGAGGGCGACGCCGCGGACTCCTTCTACATCGTCGTGCGCGGACGGGTCGGCGTGTACCAGGTGGAGGACGGCGAGGAGAAGCAGCTGAACACGCTTGGCCCCGGCGAGTTCTTCGGAGAGATCGGGCTGCTGGGCGGGGTGCCGCGCGTCGCGACGGTGCGCGCGCTCGAGCCGAGCGAGCTGCTGCGCCTGGATCGGGCGTCGTTCGAGAACCTCGTGTCGAAGTCCTCGGCCACGCGCGATCAGCTCGACAAGGTCGCGCGCGAGCGCCTCGGCGCCGGAGCGCGCTGATGAGCACATGATCCCCCACCAGCTTCGGTCTGATCGACTTCGGCTCGGCTGCTTGATGCAGGTCTGCGTCCCCTGCGGCGCATGAGCGATCGTTTCGCGGGCGACAGCTTCGGGGCCTACCTGCGCGACGAAGCCGCGCAGGCCGAACGCTTCATCGCGCTGGTCAGGCTGGTGGTACTAGTGGCGCTGTTCGCGATCAACCTCGTGTTCGCGACTTTCAGCGAGCTCGTCCGCAGCCATCTCCTCCTGACCGTCGCCCTATTCGTGATCACCGGGGCATACACGCTCGGCGCGTATGGGCTGGCCCAGTGGCGGTACCACCCCGCGCTCGGCTACGCGACGACGGCCGTCGATGTTGCACTCCTCACGCTGTTCATCTTCGCCGTCACGGTCGGCACCGGAGTGGTCGCGGTCGCGACGAAGACCGTGATGGCGCTTGTCTATTTCCCCATCATCGTGGCCACGGGCCTGCGGCTTTCGGTGCCGCTAACGCTCTTCGCCGCGGCTCTATCCGCCGTCGCGTTCCTCGGGCTCCTGGTGCCGATCGCGGCGGCGGATCCGGGGCGGTTCATCTTCGAGTTCAGCGACTACGAGAGCGGGTCCGTCAGCTTGGGCCGCATCACGATGACCGTCGTGCTCCTCCTTGTCGTCGGCGCCGGCGTCGCCCTGCAGACGAAGCGGTCCCGCGACCTCGTGCGCCGTTCACTGCACACCGTGACATTCCTGTATGCCGACCTGCGCGGCTTCACCTCGTTCGTCGAGTCGCGCGGTGACGCGGCCGGGGCCGGCCTGGTGGCCGAGTACCGCCGCGTGGTGCGCGCCGAGATCGCGCGCGCCGGCGGCCGCGAGCTGAAGACGGAAGGCGACAGCTTCCTGGTCGAGTTCCGGACCGCTCGCCAGGCGCTGCAGTGCGCGACCGGGATCCTCGGGAGCGCGGAGGTCCGGTCCCGCGAGCGTCCCGACCTGCCGCTGCGGATCGGCGTCGGCGTACACGCCGGCGAGCCGATCCGTTTCGAGCAGGACTACATCGGCTCGGCAGTGAACCTGACCGCGCGACTGGGGCAGACGGCGGAGGCGGGCGAGCTGCTCGCCAGTGACGTCGTGCGCGGCCTTCTTCGCACCTCGGGCGCGCCGCCCGCGCGGGAGCGCGAGGGCCTCGCGCTCAAGGGCATCCCCGATCCGCCCCGCGTGTATTCGTTCGACTGGCGTTCGGGGACGGACCACGTGACCGGTCGAGACGAGCGGTCGCCTTAGCGCGGAGCCGGAGCGAGGGGCTCAGGCGCCTCCGCTCGCAGCCCTCGTCCCGCCGCGCCGCCCGCGCCCGCCACGTGAGCCACGCCGCGTGCGCTTTCGAGGCGGTGCTCCCACCTCGGGAGTAGCCGGCGCCACCTGTGGCTCCTCGCCATCGCTCCCAAGCGGGCCCGATGAAAGGCTCACCGGAGCCCTGACCGGGCCGGCGAGCGCGGCTGCCGGCGCCGCGATCCGCGGCGTCACCGCGGCGGGCGCTGGACCACTGCCCTCGCCGTTCAGCAGCTGGAAGTCGCCGAGGACGGCGCGCGCCTCGGGATGCGCCGGCTCGAGCACGTACCCCGGGCGCCGGCCATGGGCGTCGGCCCGCATGAGCCCGCGCTCCACCGCGCTCGTGATCTCGGCGTCCAGCCGGTCGCCGTCAACGCGGGCCAGGAGCTCCGCGAACAGCGCCGCGTTGACCCAGCCCGTCGTGTCGTCCTTGGCGCGGGTCGAGTGCACGAAGTTGAAGAGGTGCGCGATGGCCGTCGCGGGCCGTCCCGCGTAGTCGACAAGCGGGTGCCCGTCGGCGAGCCAGCACATCGTGATCTGGCGTCCGTCGCGCTGGACCTGCTCGGTCATGATCGCGCCGCGCTCCTCGGCGATGTTGAACAGCGTCTCGAGGAGGATCCGACGGTCCGAGCGCGCGCGCGCGATGCCGCCGGGCTGGTCAGCCCGCGAGAGCGGATCCAGCACGGCCTCGACCGCCGGGACCCGGCGGGCGTCGGCGGTCACGCTCCTGATCCTGCGCAGCACGCGCACGAGGTGGAAGACGGTCTCGGCGACGAGGGGCGAGGACATGTTGGGCTTGATGAGCAGGTTCGCCTTGGCGCGGCTTCGCCCGAAGGCGCGGGCCACGATGTGACCCTGCTCGATGCCGGCGTCGACGCGCTTCTCGAGGACGGTCGAGGCTTCCTTCTCGGACAGCGGGACGATGCCGCTGACGAAGTCGGTCCGCTTCTCTTCGGGAGCGCGCAGCGCTACCAGCTGGTCGAGGAGCAGGACCGCGAGCCGGCGCTGCTCCTTCTCGGACTCGGGCTCGCCGGTGGGGACGACGGCGGGCACCGTCGGCTGTGGGCGCGCGGTCACGCCGCGGCCGCGCCCTCC
>CAZTAI010000064.1:0-3408 GCA_964611555.1 uncultured Chloroflexota bacterium
TTCACCCTCATGGACGACGCGGCGACCATCAGCGCCATCGTCCGGCGCGTGCCTGTCGAGCGGCTGGCCGCGACCAAGTTCGGGGACTGGACCGGCATTGACGTGATCGGCCACGTCACGGACACGTCCGAGGTCTTCGCCGAGCGGGTCCGGCGCTCGCTCGAGGAGGTGGCGCCTCACCTCGAGGCGATCCCGGACGGCATCACCGGAGATCCGCACCGTGACCCGATGGATCTCTCGCGGCGGCTGCTGCGCGCGCACCAGCAGATCGTCGCGCTGATGCAGGTGCCGGGAGCCGGGGAGCGGCCCGCGATCCACGCCGACTGGGGCCGCGTGACCGCGGCGCACCTCGCCGCGTACCAGGCGCGGCACTCACACGAGCACACCGTCGAGCTGTCGAAGGAGTTCCCGCCGGCCTGAGCGCGGCTATCCTCGGCGCCCATGTACGGCCCGATCCTCAAGGGACAGAAGGTCACGCTGCGCCCGCCGGACGAGACGGATGCGCAGCGGTTCATCGACTGGTTCGCTGACCAGGAGGTCACGCGATATCTCGCCACTCAGTTCCCTCTGCACCTCGAGGCCGAGAAAGAGTCCCTGAAGAAGCTCGGCGAGTCGAAGAACGACGTGTGGTGGGTGGTCGAGGCCGAGGGCCACGCGATCGGCGCCATCGGGATCCACGGGATCGACTGGATCGACGCGCACGGCCACACCGGCATCGTCATAGGTGACAAGGGTTGCTGGAGGAAGGGCTACGCGTCCGAGGCGATGGCGCTGCGCACCGCATATGCCTTCCGCCAGCTCAACCTTCACAAGCTGAGCTCGTCCACCTTCCTCGAGAACGAGGGCAGCAGGCGCGCTCTGATGAAGAGCGGCTACCGCGAGATCGGGATCCAGAAGGAGCACCTATGGCGAGACGGGCAGTGGCATGACCACTGGCTCTGCGAGGTGCTCCGCGCTGACTGGGAGAAGCAGCAGACAGGCTGACGTAGCGCGTCCTTATTGATCCGATCGCTGCGTGCTCGCCTGCTAGCCTGACGACCGTCCAGTGAAGAAAGTCCTCGCAGTCCTGCTCGTCATCGTCGTAGCGATAGCCGCGTTCCTCTACTTCCCGCGCGCCTCCATCGCGGAGGCCGCCAACAACGCCGTCCTGGCCGTGCTGAATGCGGGGGTCTTCGCGCAGCGCACGGGTGACGCGGAGTTCGTCTCGGCTCTTGACGGAGAGATCTTCGCATCCGGTGACGTCGTCCGGGCGGACGCTCAGGGTCGCGCGGTGCTCACGTTCTTCGACGGCTCGACCATCTCCGTCGAGCCCAATAGCGACGTGCGCGTCGTGTCCCTGGTGAAGACCGCGAGCGGCGGCATCCAGCTCACGATCGAGCAGACGCTGGGCCGCACCTGGGCGTCGGTCTCCGACCTCGCCGGTTCCGACTCGAAGTTCGAGATCAAGACGCCATCGATGACGGCCATCGTCCGCGGTACCGCGTTCGAGACGATCGTCGAGAAGCTGCCCGACGGCACAACGACCACCACCGTCAAGACCGGCGAGGGCGAGGTGCTCGTCCAGGCTGAGGCCGGCGGCGAGGTCACGGTCGGCGCGAACGAGCAGGTGTCGATCGACGAGGACGAGCCAGCTCCGGCGCAGCCGGAGCCGCAGCCGCCGACGCCGAAGCTGCGCGTCGCCGCGCCGGCCGGGCTTGGATTCGTGGTGATCGACCCGCGCGGTCTTCGCTGCGGGGCGACCGCGACGGCCACCGAGCGGCAGATCCCGGGTTGCGATGTCTCCCAGCAGGGCGGTCAGAGCGTCGTGATCGGTGACGTCGTCGCCGGCAGCTACACAGTGCTGATCACGGCCGCGCAGCAGACCTCGGGCGCCTTCACCGTCGAAGGGCAGGGCGTGTCGGGTACCGACTTCGCTCACCGGCTCGCGGTGACGCTCGCGACCGGCGATCTGCTGCGCACCACACTGCCGGTGAGCGTCGGAGGCGACGGAAAGCTCGCGTCCGCGGGACTCACGCCGGTCGAGCAGCTCAGCACCGTCTGCGGAGCCGAGGCCCCGGGTCGCGTGTTCTCCGGCGGCGCGGTCGAGGAGCGCGCGAGTCTCATGGAGGCCTACGCCCGTGAGGCGAAGGGCCAGCCCGCCGCGTTCGTTGTCACTGGTGCCGAGATCTCCGAGGCGCTGAACGAGGGCATGGCCGACCAGGCCCTCCCGGTCACGATCGCGGGTCTCGCGATCTCGATCGACACCACCGGGCTGCACCTGGCGGCCGACGTCACCGTCGGTCCGCTCACGGTCCCCATCAAGGCGGACCTGATCGTCGGCGCTCTCGACGGGAAGCTCATGGTGAGGCTCCGCTCGCTCGACGCGGGCATCGTCCCCGCCGCGGCGAAGGAGCAGATCGCCACGGCGGTGGACCAGGCGTTCGCGGACCTGGTCGAAGGGTTCCCGCTCATCGTCCAGCGCGTTGCGCTTCGGAGCGGCTGCCTCGCGATCATCGGCCGAACGCCCGGCTGATCCGCCTCGCGGCGGGACTCAGCGCACGCGGTCCAGGGTCAGGAATCGATACGGATGCGGGTTCCTCTCATCGGCCTCGAACTCCGACCGCTCTACCTCGCGCCACTCCCGCGGGTCGATCTCCGGGAACGTGCGGTCTCCCGGGATGTCCGCGTCGATCTCCGTGATGTAGAGGCGATCGGCCCGGGGGAGGAACTGGCGGAATACTTCGGTCCCACCGAAGACGATGACCTCCTCGGCGTCGGCCGCGAGGGACAGCGCTTCCTCCGGGCTTCGCGCCACCAGCACGCCTGGAGGGCCGAACGCCCGGTCGCGCGTCAGCACGATGCTGGTGCGCCCCTCGAGCGGCCGCCCGATGGAGTCGTACGTGCGGCGACCCATGATCAGCGGCTTGCCCATCGTGAGCGCGCGCATACGCCGCGTGTCGGCCGGCATCCCCCTCCAGGGAAGAGCGTTGTCGCGGCCAATGACCCGGCCACGCGCGTACGCGACGACGAAGGCGATCCTCATACGGCCATCTCCGCCTTGATCGCGGGGTGATGCTGGTAGCCCTCGAGACGCGCGATGCCGTCGAGCAGCGGGCCCGGCTTCTCGCCCGCGTCGACCCTGGCCAGGATCTCGCGGTAGCGCGTCGCGACATCGTCGAGCGTGCGCACCGCCGGATCCAGCCAGAGCGTGGGTGAGGGGAATGGCTCGCGCGCGATCTGCTCTCGAACTGCGTCCATGTGCGTCGCGTAGACGTGCGCGTCGGCCAGGACGTGGATCAGCTCGTCGGGCTCGAGGGCGGTCCACCGCGCAAGCAGGTGCAGCAAGAGGGCGTACTGCGCGGAGTTGAACGGCACACCGAGGAACATGTCCGCGGAGCGCTGATACATCATCAGCGAGAGGCGTCCCTC
>CAZTAI010000064.1:3508-8867 GCA_964611555.1 uncultured Chloroflexota bacterium
CGTTGCCGTCCCAGATGTGAACGCCGAGCTTGTTCAGCTCCTTCACGTCCGAGCTCGCGCAGAGGAACCACAGCAGCTCCGCGATCACGGACCGGAACGCGAGCCGCTTGGTGGTGACCGCGGGAAACCCTTCGCTCATCCGGAAGCGCATGACCTCGCCGAAGACGGCGCGAGTGCCCGTACCCGTTCGGTCACCGCGGTCTACGCCTTCATCGAGGACCTTCTGGAGGATCCGGAGGTACTGCCGCATCGGACGGTCACTCTAAGCAGCCGATACGCTCGCCGCGTCCATGACGTCCACCTCCGCGGCATTCGTCTATGACGTCCGGCTCACACAGCACGTCTATCGATCGGATCACCCGCTCAAGCCGGAGCGCCTTCGGGGAGTGCACGAGACGCTCGAGCGGCTCGGGGCGTTCGATCGTCCGAACGCAGCGCTGCTCGCGCCGCGGGACGCGACGCGTGACGAGATCGAGCGCATCCACGCACCGGACTACGTCGAGGCGGTGATCCAGGCTTCCGCGGATCCCGATCTCGACTACGGGCGCTGGGGCCTACACCACTCGGGCGATACGCCCCCGTTCGAGGGCATGCACGAGGCCTCGCTCCTTACGACCGGCGCTTCGCTCGTCGCGATGGAGGAGGTGCTGGCCGGCCGCGCCCGCGTCGCGTTCAACGGCTCTGGCGGGCTGCACCATGCGATGCGCGCGCGCGCGTCGGGCTTCTGCATCTACAACGACCCCGCGATCGTGTGCGGGCTGCTCGCGGACCGCGGCATGAGGGTCGCGTACGTGGACATCGACGCGCACCACGGTGACGGCGTGCAGGCCGCGTTCTACGACACGGACCAGGTCCTCACCATCTCGCTACACGAGAGCGGCCGGTCGCTGTTCCCGGGGACGGGCTTCGCGGATGAGCGCGGTGCCGGTAGGGGAGCGGGCTACAGCATCAACGTGGCGCTGCCGGCGTACACCGACGATGCCGCGTACATGCGTGCGTTCGACGCGGTGGTCCCGCCGCTCCTCGAGCGCTACCGACCCGACGCGCTTGTGACGCAGCAGGGCATCGACCCGCACTTCACCGACCCGCTAACGCACCTCTTGGTCTCGACCCGCGCGCGCGAGCACTGCGTGCGCTGGTTCGCGTCGACGCCCTATCCCTGGGTGGCCATGGGCGGCGGCGGCTACGACCTGGACGCGGTCCGCCGCACCTGGTCCATGGAGTACCTGATCATGCTCGGCGCCGAGATCCCGCCCGAGCTCCACGACCAGGACCCGCCATCGGCGCCCGCGGCCGCGAAGCGCGCAGTGACCGAGGGCACCGACGTGGCCATCCACGAGGCGCTCGCGGCGGCGTTCACGTGAGCGCCGTACTCGCGCTCGTACGGTCGCCCCGTGCCGGCGTCGCGCTGGTCCTGCGCGAGGGACGCCTGGCCGTCGCTTCGCTTCTCGTCGCGGCCGCTACGGCGCTGTCGGTGCTGCACACGCTCCTCTTTGCGGGCGAGGTCGCGGTCGAAGAGGTCATGTTCGGCCCCGGTCGCAGCCCCGTGGTCGGCGTGCTGCTCGATCTCCTGGGTCGCGACATGACGTCGGTCGTGCTGTACCTGTTCGAGAGATCCTGGACCGCCCTGCTCGCGATCGGTGCGATCGCGCCGGCGCTCGTCTGGATCCTCGGCTCGACGGCCGTCCACGCGGCAGCGCGCCTGAGCGGGATCAAGCGGCCGTTCTTACCGATGCTCATCCTCTTCGGCTACGCGGTCGGAGTGACACGACCCGTGGCCGATCTGTCCGCGCTCGCCGCCGGCCCGCAGGGTCCGGGCGCCGCGCTGGCCGAGCTGGTCGGCCTCGCCGCCGCGGTGTGGCTCGGCGTCATCGCGTGGTACGGGATCCGCGCGCACTACGACCTCCCCGGTGGCCGCGCGCTGACGCTGCTGGTCGTGGCGCTCGTCTTCTTCTACCTCCTCCCGATCACATTGATCTTGCTCGCCGTGATCGCGATCCTGATCGCGGCGGTCGTCCTGGAGTACGTCCCTGCGCCCTGAGCGAGCGGCGCCGCCTACGTGGCAGGTCTGGCTCGCGTTGGGCGTGGTCTACGTCATCTGGGGCTCGACATACCTCGCGATCCGGGTCGTGGTCGAGACGCTCCCGCCGTTCCTGAGCGCCGGCGTGCGCTTCATCTTCGCCAGTGCGGTCCTGGCCCTGTGGCTCGTGGCGCGCGGCGGGCTGGCACGCGTTCGCGTAAGTGCCGAGGAGCTGCGGAGCGCGGGCATCGTGGGCGTGGCTCTGCTGCTGTTCGGCAACGGCTTCGTGCAGATGGGGGAGCGCGACGTGCCCAGCGGACTCGCCGCCCTTCTGATCGGATCCGTCCCACTCTGGGTCGTCGTGTACCGGCGCATCGCGGGCGAGCGCATCGGCGGCATGACGCTGGGCGGCGTCCTCCTGGGCTTTACCGGCGTCGGGTTCCTGGCAGTTCCGCGCGGTGTCAGTGGGGAGGTCGCGCCCCTGGGGCTCGCCTTCATCCTCGTCGCGGCGGCGTGCTGGGCCTGGGGGACGTTCATCTCGAAGCGGCTGCGCCTGCCGCGCGATCCGCTCGTGTCCACGACGCTGCAGCAGCTCCTCGGCGGCATCGGGCTCGTCGGCGCGGCCGTCGTGACCGGCGAGGTCTTCCGCCTCGACCCGACCGCCTGGTCGGATAGATCACTCCTGGCCCTGGCCTACCTGGTGGTGTTCGGGTCGCTCGTCGCCTTCAGCGCGTACACATGGTTGCTGGTCCATGTTCCTGTCTCGATCGTCGCGACGTACGCATACGTGAACCCGGTCGTCGCCGTCCTGCTGGGCGCGGCGGTCCTAGCCGAGCCGGTCACCGGGACGATCCTCATCGGCGCGGCCATGGTCATCACGGCCGTCGCGTTCATCGTTCGCCAGCAAGCACCCGCGCCCGCCGAGCAGGTCATCGAGCCACCTGCGGTCGAAACGCGCGGGACCGCATGAAGGGATCGACCCAGTCGCGATCCCGCCCGCGTATCGGCGTATTGACCCACAGCTCGGTCGCAAAGCGGCAGTGTGGCCGTTGTGGAGACCGTGGCGGGGCTTGTCCGTAGTGAGGTCGCGCTCCTCCGTGGTGTGATCGAGCGCCGGCGGCCCGAGCTCATGCCGCTCGTCGAGCGGATCGGCACCGCCCCGCTCAATGACTTCGAGCGTGCTTCGCTGCGGCGCGCCGTCGTGGACGAGCTCTGTGAGCAGCCCCCGCCGGGGCAGCGCTCGGCGCGGCGTGACATCGAGCTCGCCGATCTGCTGCTGCACTTGGGACAGGCCTAGCGTTTCGGGCCGGCAAAGCCGGATCGCTGCTCCGCCTAAGATCCTCACCATGTCATCGCGTTTCGCGTGGCAGCCCACCGAGCCGTACCTCACGCGCAGCCGTCTGCGCCGTTTCGCCGAGGCCCACGGCCACCGCGACCCGGCTTCGCTCCAGCGCTGGTCGGTGACCGACCTCGAGGGATTCTGGCGCGCTGTCGAACAGGACCTCGGGATCGCGTGGTCAAGTCCGTACTCCGCCGTGCTCGACACGGATCGCGGCGTGCCCTGGACGACCTGGTGGACCGGCGGCCGCATGAACTACGTGACGAGCGCGCTGCGGGGGGCCGGCGGCGACAGCGTGGCGATCATCGCCGAAGGTGAGGAGGGCAGCGTCCGCACCATCACCTACGCCGACCTGACCCGCCAGGTCACCCGCTTCGCGGCGGGTCTGCGCGCGCTCGGCATCAATAAGGGCGACCGCGTGGGGATCTTCATGCCCATGACCGTCGAGTGCGTCGTCGCGGTGTTGGCGGTCGGCGCGATCGGCGCCATCTACATGCCGATCTTCTCCGGCTACGGGCCCGACGCCATCGCCGGCCGGCTGCAGGACTGCGAGGCCAGCGTGCTCATCTGCTCCGACGGCTTCTACCGCCGCGGACGGATCGTTCCGATGAAGGAGACCGCCGATGCCGCGGTCGCGGCGGCGCCGTCGGTCAAGCGCGTGATCGTCGCGCGACGCGTGGGCCGCGCGTTCACTCGCACGGAGCGCGACGTCCTCTGGGAAGAGGTCATGGAGGGCGAGTCGGTGCCCGGCGCGATCGCCGACACCAGCGCCGAGGACCCCTACATGCTCATCTACACGTCCGGCACGACGGGCAAGCCCAAGGGCGCGGTCCACGTGCACGGCGGGTTCCCGCTCAAGGCCGCGCAGGACCTGGCGCACTGCTTCGATCTGCAGCGCGGTGACGTGATCTTCTGGCTGACCGACATCGGCTGGATGATGGGTCCGTGGCTCATCGCCGGCGGGCTCATGCTCGGCGCGACGATCGTCCTGTACGACGGAACGCCTGACTTCCCCGACGCGTCGCGCCTGTGGTCGATGGTCGAGCGCCATCATGTGACTCATCTGGGCGTGTCGCCGACCGCCATCCGCGCACTGATGAAGTCGGGTGAGGCGCCGGTTCAGAAGCACGACCGCTCGTCGCTCTTCGTTCTCGGGTCGACCGGCGAACCCTGGAACCCGGACCCCTGGTGGTGGTACTTCCGCGAGGCCGGCGGCTCGCGCTGCCCGATCATCAACTACTCGGGCGGCACCGAGATCTCCGGCGGGATCGTCGGCTGCACGACCTGGACGCCGATCCAGCCCGCGTCGTTCAGCGGACCCGTGCCCGGGATGGACGCCGACGTCGTCGATGAGCACGGCCGCTCCGTGCGCGGCGCAGTGGGGGAGCTCGTGATCCGCAAGCCCTGGCCGGGCATGACCCGCGGCTTTTGGAAGGATCGCGAGCGCTACGAAGAGACCTACTGGCAAAGGTTCCCCGGCACCTGGGTGCATGGGGATTGGGCACGCATCGACGACGACGGCTTCTGGTACATCGAGGGCCGCAGCGACGACACGCTGAAGATCGCGGGGAAGCGGGTAGGACCCGCCGAGGTGGAGTCGGCCGCTGTCGCGCATCCCGCCGTGCTCGAGGCCGCGGCGATCGGAGTTCCGCACGAGATAAAGGGCGAGGGGATCGTGGTGTTCGCAGTGCTCCGGCCCGGCAACGACCCGAGCGCGGAGCTAGCGCGCGCGGTCCAGGACACCATCGCCGAGCGCCTGGGCAAGCCGCTGCGTCCGGAGGCGGTGCGCTTCGTGTCCGCGCTGCCCAAGACGCGCAATGCCAAGATCCTGCGGCGCGTCATCCGGGGCGCATATCTGGGCAAGGCCGACCTCGGTGACCTCTCGTCGCTTGAGGACCCGGCCGCGGTCGAGGAGATCCGGGCGGCCGCCGCGCGGTGAGCGAGCGCGACCTCGACGTCCTCGTGATCGGCGCCGGTCACGGTGGACTCGCCATGGGACA
>CAZTAI010000065.1:0-5964 GCA_964611555.1 uncultured Chloroflexota bacterium
ATCACCGCGTGCTGCAGGGCTGGAGTCGGGACCTGCTGACGGCGCGCGCGGCCGATGCCGGGATGCGGGATGTCGCCGTCGCCCGCGATCTCGTTCGAGGTGTCCACCACGACCACCCGCTTGCCGAGCTCATCCGCGAGGACACGCGCCGCGTCGCGCAGCAGGGTCGTCTTCCCCACGCCGGGGCGGCCGACGAGCAGGATGCTCTTACCGGTCTCGACGACGTCTCGGATGATGTCGACGGTCCCGTAGACGGCGCGACCCACCCGGAGCGTGAGGCCCACCACCTTTCCGGCCCGGTTCCGGAGGGCGCTGATCCGATGGAGCGTCCGCTCGATGCCGGCGCGGTTGTCGCCTCCGAACTGGCCGATACGCGACATGACGAAGGCGATGTCCTCCGGAGTGACCTCGCGGTCCGAGAGGTTCTCTTCGCGGGAAGAGAAGCGCGCCTCGGGGATGCGGCCGATGTCCATGACGACCTCGAGCAGGGCGTCGAGACCGGGCAGCGCGCGCACGCGCTGGTCGAGGTACGGGGGAAGGGAGAGCAACAGCGCATCGAGATCGTCCGTGACCGGTCGTTCGAGCGTCATCTCACCACCACTGGAGCGAGCGCCGGCTCCTCGATCCGCACCGCGAGTTCCTTGACGAAGAGCATAGCCGTGGCGCTCTCGCGCGATCCCTCCGATAGCAGGGCCCGAGCCACGTGCTCCTCGTAGGAGCGGACCGGCGCAACGACCGGGCGATCCGCAGGCAGTCCGCGCGCGGCGGCACGCAGGAGGTCGCGGGCGCGGTCGACGTCGCCGTCGGACGTGCGCACCTTCAGGACGTGCGGGTGCGCCTCGAGGCCGCGGAAGCCGACCGCAAGCCCGATGGGCTGCTCGCCTTCGCGCTCGAGAAGGACGGTCGCGCGCCGCATGCCGAGCGGGTTCCCGCCGATGAGGTGCGGAGGCTGGAAGGCGCCGCCGTCGCGCTGCACGTCGAAGTCGTGCACCGAGAGCTGCTCGGCCCGTTGGACCGCGTGCGGTGTCGTAGCGACGTAGAAGCGGAAGAGGTCGTGCGCGTCGACGCTCCTGGCGGACCTCGCCGCTTTGCCGGAGGGCGGCCGCGGCGGGCTCGCGCCGGCCGACACGTACCAGGTCTCGCGCGTGTACGAGTAGAACCCCGCCTGGAAGAACGTCTCGCGCGGGCGCGCCTCGTCGGGGACGCTGCCGAAAACGCGGTGCATCCCACGCCGCGCCGCGGCGGCGCAGACCGTGGATAGCAGGCGGAACGCGCTGTCAGCGCCCTCTGGCGTGGGGTCTCCGACGAGAAGGAGGACGACCCACTCGGGACGCTGCCCCTCATAGACCAGCGACGCGCTGCGTACGCGACCGCCATGCGTCTCGATCCACACGCGCATCCGGGAGCGGAGGCCGAAGAGCGCCGGCACCAGGCGCGGCCAGCCTGCGAAGGCACGCCCCGCAAGCGGGCCGGGCAGCACGCATCCGATGAGCGCTGCCGGGTCGCGCAGGACCCTGTCGACGTACGCGCTCACGCCGGGAAGATCGAAAGGCCCGGCGGCTCGGACCCCCACGCTAGGTCTCTGCCAGCGAGAGGAAGTGCTCGTGCAGCCGGTGATCCCTGGTCAGTTCGGGGTGGAAGGACGTCGCGAGCAGCCGACCCTGGCGCGCCGCCACGATCGTGCCGTCGTCAAGAGAAGCGAGGACCGTGACACCCGGCCCGACGCTCGCGATGCGCGGTGCGCGGATGAACACCGCGTGGAACGGCTCGGGACCGATGCCCGCGATGGCGAGGTCGGCCTCGAACGAGTCGAGCTGACGGCCGAAGGCGTTGCGCTCGACGGTCATGTCCATGAGTCCGGCTATCGGGTGCGGATGGCCCGGAACGTCCTTGGCCATGAATATCGCGCCGGCGCAGGTCCCCCACACGGACATGCCCTCCGCGACGCGCGCCCTCAGCTTGGGGATGAAGCCGTAATGCGCGGCCAGCTTCCCGATGGTCGTGCTCTCGCCCCCGGGGATGATCAGTGCCTTGATCTCGTCGAGCTGTTCCGGTCGGCGGACGTCGATCGCTTCACCGCCCATGTCGCGCAGGGTCTGAAGGTGCTCCGCGAAGTCTCCCTGTAGTCCGAGGACGCCGGTGCGCGTTGGGTTACCAGCCTCGTGCGGCGAGGCGCTCCTCGAGCGGGATGGTCTCGAGCGCGATACCGCGCATCGGCTCGCCCAGACCCTGCGAGACCTTCGCGATGAGCTTCGCGTCCGTGAAGTGCGTGGTCGCTTCGACGATGGCCTTGGCGCGCGGGGCCGGATCGTCTGACTTGTAGATGCCCGACCCGACGAAGTTCCCCTCGGCACCGAGCTGCATCATGAGCGCGGCGTCCGCGGGCGTCGCGATCCCGCCGGCGCAGAAGAGGACCACGGGAAGCCTCCCGGCCTTCGCGACCTCGCGCACGAGGTCGACCGGAACGCGGTACTCCGTCGCCTTCGCGGCGAGACCGTCCTCATCCATCGTCGTCAGCGCACTCAGCTGCGAGGTGATCGCGCGAAGGTGGCGCACCGCTTCGACGATGTTCCCGGTCCCGGCTTCGCCCTTGCTGCGGATCATGGCCGCGCCTTCGTTGATCCGGCGGAGCGCCTCACCAAGATCGCGAGCGCCGCAAACGAAGGGGACCTTGAAGCCGTGCTTCTCAACGTGGAACTGCTCGTCGGCAGGAGTTAGGACCTCGCTCTCGTCGATGTAGTCCACGCCGAGCGCTTCCAGCACCTGCGCCTCGACGAAGTGACCGATGCGGCACTTGGCCATGACCGGGACCGTCACTGCCGACATGATCTCGATGATCTTCTGCGGGTCGGACATGCGCGCCACACCGCCGTGCGCGCGGATGTCGGCGGGCACGCGCTCGAGCGCCATGACCGCGACCGCGCCCGCCTCTTCGGCGATCTTCGCCTGCTCGGCGTTGACCACGTCCATGATCACGCCGCCCTTCAGCATCTGCGCGAGACCCTTCTTGAGGGTGAAGCTGGCGGGCGCCGCGGACGACCCGTTGGATGCGACTTTGGTGCTCATATCCACGGTAGATCGTACAGCGCGCCTGCTACGCTTGACGTCACCATGGGTGTCGTCGACGCGAACGTACTCGTGCTCAACACGGACTACCAGCCGCTCAACGTTTGCAACGTCAGGCGGGCTGTGGTCCTGCTCGAGAAGGAAAAGGCGATGACCGTCGAGCTCGACGGCGCCCTCATCCGAAGCGAGCGGCGAGCCCTGCGAGCGCCGTCCGTGATCCGTCTCGCGTATCACGTGAAGCGGCCGCGGCCCGTGGTCAAGCTCACCCGGCGCGAGATCCTGGCGCGCGACGACCATCGCTGCCAGTACTGCGGAAAGCACGGCCCTGACCTGACCATCGACCACGTCATCCCCCGCCATCGCGGTGGGCAGCACACGTGGGACAACGTCGTTACCGCATGCAAGTCCTGCAATCACCGAAAGGGCGGACGCACGGCCGCTGAGGCTCACATGGCGATGCTTCGTGCGCCGTTCCGTCCGCCGTCCACTCCGCGCTACCTCTTCTCTTCCTACATCCGATCGGGGGAGCGAACGTGGCTGAAGTTCCTGGGAGTGGACGAGACCGCAGCGGCTTCGTGACCGCGCTGGCATCCGATCTGCCACTTGTGTCACGCACACGGATGAAGATCCTTTTCGTTAAGCGTGGCTTCGCGCCGATCGGCGGGTCCGAGAGCCTCTGCTACAGCTTCGCGACGCTGCTCGCCGCGCGCGGTCACGACGTACGGGTCGTGTGCGCGTGGCCGAGCGAGCGCGAGCAGTCCAAGTGGCAGCTGGACCACCGAAGCGCCGAGCTGTTCGACGACCACCGGGTCTTCGAGCACCGCGGCGTCGAGGTCGTGCAGGTCAAGCCGCGCGGTGGCCTACTCGGCCTCGCCGCGGACGCGACGACACTGGTGGACCTGATGCGGGGCGACGTCCTCGAGCGCTACGCCGCGGACCGTGAGCTCGTCCACAACGTCGGCCGCGAGTACCTCGACTCATCGATCGAAGTGGCCGAAGAGGTCGAGGTCCCGATCGTGCTCACACCGCTGGCGCATCCAGGACAGTTCCACGGAGGGGACTCTTCGTCCGACTTCGCGCGCTACCGCCGCGCCACCGCGATCACGACCATGACCGACTGGGAGCGCGACTGGTACCTGGATCACGCGATCGAGCCCTCGCGGGTGACCACCACGGGTATGGGTCCGAACGCGACACGGTCCGGCGGGGGCGCGGCGTTCCGTGCGTCGCGCGGGATCCCGGAGACCGCGCCACTGGTCCTCTACATCGGCCGCAAGGAGCGGTACAAGGGCTACATCCAGCTCCTCGATGCGGCCGAGGCCGTGTGGGCGACCCATCCGGACACGCGCTTCGTGTTCATCGGGATCGACGGGTTCTACTCCACCTTCTTCGACGACTTCGCCCGGTACCGCGACGAGCGGATCATCGACATCGACTGCGCAAGCCAGTCGGTCAAGTCCGCGGCGCTGGACGCGTGCGATGTCTTCGCGATGCCGTCGCGCCACGAGACGTTCGGCCTCGGGTACCTCGAGGCCTGGCTGCACGGCCGGCCCGTCATCGGCGGTGACATCCCGTCGCTTCGGGAGGTCATCGATGACGGGGTCGACGGCCTGCTCGTGCGGCAGCACGAGGATGATGTCGCGCACGCCATCCTGCGGCTCCTCGATGACCCGCAGCTGCGCGCCGCCATGGGTGCGTCCGGCCGTGCGAAGGTCGCCGCGCGCTGGGACTGGGACCTCGTCGTCGACCGCCTGGAGAGCGCGTACGCGCGCGCTGTCTCCGCCTCGCTGGTGGACGGGTCCGCGGCCCTGGCCTGACCGCGGTGCGCGTCGTCATCGCCAAGAAGCTCCTCTCCTCCGTCGGTGGCTCGGAGGTGATCGCGCGCCGGCTGGCGAGTGCGCTCAGCGAGCGCGGGCACGAGGTCACGTGCATCGGGATGCGCCCGGCCTGGCGGCGTCCCGGGATCCCCGATCACGTCTCGCGCTCCATGGATGGCCCGGCCCTGGTGAGCGATGGCGGGGTCCGGTACGTGTATCTGCCGCCCAGGTTCGGAAGGCTGGGTGCCGCGATCGACGGACTCCTGCCGACCTCGCTCGCGGACACGGACGCACTCGCCGGGCTGCTCCGCGGCGCGGACGTCGTGCACGTGATCGCGAGAGAGTGGGCCGGATCGCTCGAACGAGCCGCGCGGCGGGTCGGAGCCGCCTTCATCGAGACACCACTGGCCCATCCTGGCCAGCCGTTCTCGGGAGCAGGCCGCGATGACGTCGCCCGCTACCGGCGGGACGACGCGGTGATCGCGCTGACCGAGTGGGAGGCGGAGTGGTACCGGGCACGCGGCGCGCGCAGCGTGCACGTCACGGGCCTGGGCGCCCGCGTGCGCGAGCTGGAGCCGGCCGCGGAGCCCGCGACCGTCCTGTTCGTCGGACGCAAGGAGCGCTACAAGGGCTACCACGCGCTGCGGGACGCGGCGCGCATCGTGTGGCGGGAGCGCCCGGACACGCACTTCGTGGCGATCGGACAGCGCGCGTGGCAGGGGCGATTCGAGCGCTGGGCCCTGGACGATCGCTGGACCGAGATGGATGTCGTGGACGAGGCGACCAAGGACGCGGCCTATTCGCGCGCCAGCGTCCTTGCGATGCCGAGCGAGCACGAGACCTTCGGGCACACGTACCTCGAGGCATGGGCAGCGGGCCGGCCCGTGATCGCTGGTGACATTGCGCCACTGCGTGAGGTGGTGCGGAACGGGATCGATGGCTGGCATGCGCGCAACGAGCCGGCCGATGTCGCACGTGCGGTCCTCGACGCCCTGTCAGACCCGGCCCGTAGCGCGGCGATGGGTTCAGCCGGGCGGGACCGCGTGCGCGAACGGTGGACGTGGCCCATCGTCGCCGAGCG
>CAZTAI010000065.1:6064-8781 GCA_964611555.1 uncultured Chloroflexota bacterium
CGCGCTTCGCGGGCGAGAGGTCTTTGCGCAGCCAGTAGAACGCCCAGATACCGCGCTTCTCGCAGTCGACGAGTCCCGCTTCGCGCAGCTTGGCCATGTGGTGCCAGACGGTGGGCTGGGTAAGGTCGAACGCGCCGGTCAGGTCGCAGATGCAGACCGCTTCCTTGGCATCGCGGAGGATCAAGGCCATCTGGAGACGCGTCGGGTCAGCCAGCGCCTTGAGGACTCCGGCCAGCTCGCCGGCCTTCTCGGACGCAAGGGGCAGCGTCGGGGCGCAGCAGACGCCGCGCTCGCGGACCGGTAGCTCGAGGATCGCCACGGCAGAAGGCTACAGAACCTATTGACGAACGTCAATTGGTATGTAATACCAGCGTGAGCGCCCGGCAAACGAAGGGAGGTCCGCCCGTGAGCGAGACGACCGAGACCGAGATCACCGTCACATCCGCAGGCTGCTCCTGCTGCCCCGCATGTTCCTGCAGCAGCTGCGACACCGAGAGCTCCTGCTGCTAGCCCACTGCCCGCGGATGCCACGTGCTCTAGGCTCGTGGCATCCCTCTACGTGACGTAATAGGGCACGGTCGCATCCTCGAGCGGCTCGGAGAGCGAGCCGTCCGGGGCGACCTCGCCCAGGCCTACGGACTCTTTGGCCCGCGCTCCGTCGGGAAGCGCACCGTCGCGGTGCGCCTCGCGCAGACGCTCCAGTGCGAGCGCAGCGCTCCCGGCGGGTGCGGGACCTGCCTCTCCTGCCGGAAGATCGAGCGGGGCATCCATCCGGACGTCCAGCTGCTCACGCGTGCCACCGACAAGAAGGACATCGCGATCGAGCAGATCCGCGACATCCAGACGAACCTGGCGCTTCGGCCCCTCGAGGGGCGGCACCGCGTGGTCGTGATCGACGACGCCGGCGCTCTCAACCAGTTCGGGCAGGACGCGCTGCTGAAGACGCTCGAAGAGCCGCCTTCCCACGCGGTGCTGCTCCTGGTCACCCCCACGCCTGCGGCGCTGCACGAGACCATCCGCTCGCGCCTCCAGCCACTGCATCTCCGTCTCGTTCCGACGGCGGAGATCGCGCAGGGCCTATCCGCCAGAGGGGTGGCCGAGGCCGAGCGCCTGGCGGCCGCGGCAGCTGGGCGCCCCGGGGTCGCCATCGATCTTGCCGCGGGGGACGCGGTCCGGACCGATCGCGCCCGCATCGAGGCCGAGCTGTACCGACTCTTCGGCAGCGGGCTCAGCGACCGGTTCGCGTGGGCGGCGGAGATGAACGAGATCCCCGACGATGCCGAGCGCGGCAGGAAGAGGACTGGCGAGATCACGCGGCGCTTCGACCACTGGTCTGAGCTCCTCCGCGATGCCGCCGTCGCCTCGCGCGGCGACCTCGCACGGCCACTGCGGCCCGAGCGCGCTGTCGAGACCGAGGCGCTGGCATCGGGGGTCGCACCCGCCGAGCTGCTCGACACCGCGCTGCTGGTGCAGCGCCTGCGCAGGGACCTCGAGTGGAACGCGAACGCACGTGCCATGCTCGAGCTCTTCGTGCTCCGCCTCCCGTTCAGCAAGGCGATGGCAGCGCGGCTCGAGCCTGAGTCGCGAGGAGCCGGGCGGTGACGCGCACCGTACTCGGAGCTCGCTTCCAGACGGCCGGGCGCATGTACTTCTTCGACCCGGGGGAGCTCGGCGAGGTGGCCCTCAACGACTGGGTCATCGTCGAAACGGACCTCGGACTCGACGCCGCGCGCGTCCAGATCCTTCCAACCGACTCGCCGCTCGTGCAGGTCGACCCACCGCTGGGTCGGGTCGTGCGCCGGGCGAGCGCGAGCGACAAGTTCCTGCTCGCGCGGCACACGCGGCTGCAGGACGATGCGCGCCGCATCGCGATGGAGCTGGCGAACGAGCTGGGCGTCCCGCTTCGAGTGCTGGGATGCGACTGGCAGTTCGACGGATCGACGCTGACCCTCTTCTACGCGAGCGAAGAGCGCGTCGATGCGAGCGAGCTGGCGCGGGAGCTCGGCGAGCGCCTGGGGACACGCGTGGATGTCCGGCGCATGGGCGCTCGTGACGAGACAAAGGTGACGACAGGCGTCGGCACGTGCGGCCGCGAGCTGTGCTGCTCCTCGTGGCTGGACCGCTTCTCCAACATCTCGATCCGCATGGCCAAGGAGCAGGATCTCCCGCTCAACCAGAGCAAGCTCACCGGCGTCTGCGGCCGCCTCAAGTGTTGCCTCATCTACGAGCTCGAGACGTACCAGGAGGTCAAGGGCAAGCTGCCCAAGCTGGGCGACACGTTCCATATCCCGTCGTGCGTCGGCGGGCAGTGCGGAACAGCGGGATGCGCGCAGGTCCAGGGCACCGACGTGCCCCGCGAGGCGATCATCGTCGGGCTGGTCGACGGTGGACGCGCTCGGATCACCGCCGAAGAGCTCGGCATCGAGTTCGCTCCGGTCCCAGCGCACACAAAGGGTGTTGGGACCTACGGCGCTGATGAGATCCCGCGCCAGGAGCGGCCGACGCCAGTTGCGGACGGCGATGGCAAGCGGAAGCGGCGGCGCCGTCGCGGGCGGCGCGGAGGCGCTCCCCTCCCCTAGGCGCTAGCGCTCGCGGGTCAGTACGAAGTCAGCGATCTCTCGTAGCGCCTCACGCTCGGGCCGCGCCGGCAGGCGCTCGAGCGCCGTGACCGCCGAGTCGTGGAAGCCGCGGGCGCGCTCGCGCGCGCGGTCGACGCC
>CAZTAI010000066.1:0-3842 GCA_964611555.1 uncultured Chloroflexota bacterium
CGTGTAGCCCGGATGGGATTCGAACCCATGACCTTCTCCTTGAAAGGGAGACGCCCTAGTCCACTAGGCGACCGGGCCGTGGCGAATACAAGTCTAGGGGGCGGACGTGTGTGACCGGCCCGGTCGCCGGTGTTCAATTGTTCTAGACCGTCGACTTGCCGCCAGCGCGTTCCGCCATGCGTCCGAGCCAGATGATGACCACCACCGCAAGGATCGTGACTACGACGGCGTAGATCAGTAGACCCATCAGTCCGCCCTCGGCGCCCAGCACCTGCTTCACCAGCTCGGTGATGAATGCGTTCCACGCAAGCGCGGCGACCACACCGAACGCGGCTGTCGCAAGCGAGATCATGGTCGCGAGATAGACGTCCTTCATCGGATCCCCCACGCGGCGAATGTGCGCGTCGACCGCGCCGGGCAGTGAAGTGAGCAGAGCGCGTGCCAGCCAGGCGGGCGAGCGGCCTAGAAGATCCCGAACACCTTGCGCGCGACGGCGCGCAGCGACGCGCGCGAGGCGTCGTCGGCGCTCTTCGCTTGACGCTCGAGCTCCCGTATAGCGCCCGCGGTGTCGAGGTCACGGTCGAGCGCGGCGAGCACCGCGCGGGTGGCGCGGTCGCGGCCGATGGGCCCCACCCGTCCCTTACCGAGACGCTGCGCAAGAGCGCTCTGGCGCTCGACGGAGCGGGCCAGCCACACCTCGTCGTGATCGAACGGCTTGCGGTAGTGAAGGTCCAGCAGGTAGAGGCGGAGCGCCTCCGGTGATGCGCGCTCCAGGGCGTCGCGGACGAAGATCATGTTCCCGTCCGACTTCGACATCTTTGCGGCGTTGAGGCGCACGGGAGCCGCGTGCATCCACCAGCGCACGAACGGCCGCTTCCCGGTACACGACTCCGACTGGGCGATCTCGTTCTCGTGATGCGGATAGATGAGATCGGCGCCGCCGCCGTGGATGTCGATGGTCTCTCCGAGATGGTGGAGCGACATGGCGGAACACTCGAGGTGCCACCCCGGCCGTCCGGGTCCATAGGGGCTCGGCCAGGTCGGGCCGCTCGGCACCTTTCGCCACAGCGCGAAATCGAGCGGGTCCCGCCGACGAGGGTCGTCCAGCGAGGCGTCGTCCTGCGACGCCAGGATCCGCCGCATGCGCGCGGCGCTAAGGCGTGACAGCTCTCCGTAGCGGCGCGCTTTCGCCACCGAGAAGTAGACGCTGCCGTCGACCTGGTAGGCCACTCGCTTCCGTAGAAGCGTGGCGACCATGTCCTGCATCGGGCCGAGCTCCCGGGTGGCGTGCGGGATGACATCGGGCTTGCGCCACCCGAGCTTCTGCATGTCCCGGAGGAAGGCGCGCTCCTCGCGGCGCCCGAGCTCGCGCCAGCCGATCCCGTCCCTGTTCGCGCGCTGGAGGATCGACTCGTCGATGTCCGTGACGTTCTGCGCGTAGCGCACCCGCATACCGCGCGACTCGATGTATCGGGCGAGGACGTCGAAGACGAGGAACGTCCGCGCGTGGCCGAGGTGCGTCGTGTCGTACGGCGTGACGCCGCACACGTACATGGTCACGACATCGCCCCTCGGTCGGAACGCGAACGCGCCGCGGCGGCGCGTGTCGTAGAGGCGGAGCACCGGCGCCAGCCTAGGGCGAACGTCCGTATCCTCGCTCGCGTTGACCCAGCCCTCCGATCGCTCAGCGGTGCTCGACGTGCTTCGATCGATCGCCGTCCCGACGGCGCCGTATCACGAACAGCGCGCGTTGCAGGCGATCCGCAGCGTCCTCGATCGCGGCGGGGTGAAGACGGGCACGGACGAGTACGGGCAGGTCTTCGCGCACGTGCGCCGAGGGTCGGCGCGCCAGATCGTGTTCATTGCGCACACCGACCACCCCGCCTTCGAGATCACCTCCGCGAGCGGCCGGACCGGACGCGCGCGTGTTCTGGGTGGATTCCGGGGCGGCGTCCTGGACCGGGAGCTGCGGGTGCGCGTGTACGACGACAGCGGTGGCGGGCCTGTCCCGGCCGTGCTCGACGGACTCGAGACCGCGCCGGACCTGGTGCACAACTCGATCGGCCAGCTGCGCATCCGGGCCGAAGGCGACATCGCCCCCGGGCATTGGGCCGTGCTGGACCTGCCCGACCTCGAGATCGACAGTGAAGAGATCCGCATGTGCGCCGCTGACGACCTGGCGGGCTGCGCCCTGATCGTCGCCGCGCTGCTCGAGCTCGCGCGCGGGGAGGGTCCGGTCAACGCCATTGGCGTCTTCACGCGAGCTGAGGAGACCGGCCTCTACGGCGCGCGGCTGCTGGTCGAGGATGGGCTCATCGCGCGCGACGCGACGGTGGTCTCGGTCGAGGCGAGCCAGGCGCTGCCGAACGCGCCCGCCGGCGGAGGCACCGTGGTCCGAGCCGGAGACCTCCACAACACCTTCAGCAATGACGCGGAGCGCTACCTTCGGGTCGCCGCCGAACAGCTGACCGCGCGCGGGATCGCCACGCAGCGCGCGCTGCTCACCGGTGGGACCTGCGAAGCCTCCACATTCGTGACCAGCGGCTTTTCCACGACGGCGATGGCGCTGCCGAACGTCAACTATCACAACCGCGGACCGGATGAGCGGCCCGCGCCTGAGATCGTCCGCGTGGATGACCTGATGAGCGGCGTCGCGCTCGCTGTCGAAGCCACACGTGCCGCTGCCATGGAGGCACGCGAGCGCTGGTGGGACAACATCGGGGCAGTGCCGGACGAGATCCGAACGATCCTTCGCAAGCCGCAAGGCCCGAGTGCGTCTGCATAGCTGAGACGCGGCCCGCCATGCGAGCACGGACTCGCGCGATACCGACTTTGGACCCTTGACGACTTCCCGAGAGAGGCGTACGACAGAGATGGTCAGCGACAAGGGCCCGTCGATGACCGACCAGCGAAGCACCGATCTTTTTGGGAGGTCGCATGATCAGACTTCACCTCCTGTGGGGGGTGCTCGAAGTCGATCGGTGACGCCCCCGGCGCGAGGGGGCACGTCACGATCGCCGCGCGTCCGCCGGATGCATGGATAGCCGGGACCCACCGTTCAGCGGTGTTGTTGTCCCGCATCGAGACCGGAAGTGAGGCCTGAAGGCGGACGCGCGACCGCGGGACCAGGGACGCTCCTCGTCGAGGAAGGACGAGGAGCGTCTCGCTATCTAGGCCTCGACCAGCTCCGCCGCCGCGACCGTCTTCTCCGAGCCGGGGTGATCCGCCTCTATCCGATATGCCCTCACCTCGGGAGGGTCGGCGCGCACGGACACGAGCACATAGAAGGACGAAGGCCAGCGCGCCTCGGCGCGGTCCGTCGGTGACGGGTACGGGCCCGAGTAGACGTGGCTGTGGTAGATCGCGAGCGGCTCCCCCTCCGTGCCGTCGGCGCTGGATTCCCCGGCCTCGGCCATCGACCGGAGCGCCTGCATCACCGCGGTCGGATCCATGACGTATCGGCGAAGGGGATCGCCCGCGAGATTGGGACAGCGGATCACACGCGTGGCGCGACCTTCACGGCCGGCGACCAGACCGCAGGCCTCGTGAGGTGCCGCTTCCTGCGCGTGGGCGACGATCTCGGCACGAAGAGCTGCCGGCAGCACCAGGCGGCCGCCGATCGCCATCTTCGTCAGCGGCCTCCGGCCATCGCCGGGATGACCATGACCTCGGCACCTTCGGGGACCTCCGCGCCGAGCCCGCCGCTGGTGCGAGCGTCGTGCTCGCCGATGTAAACGTTCACGTACGTCACCAGGCGACCGCGCTCGTCGATCACGCGCGAGCGGAAGCCCGGGTGGCGCTTCTCGATGTCACTGAACACCTCATCGAGAGTTCGCCCGGCC
>CAZTAI010000066.1:3942-8748 GCA_964611555.1 uncultured Chloroflexota bacterium
TCTATTGGAATAGAGGTGTAGATAGATAGCGCTCGCCACCATCGGCGAGGAGCACGACGATCAGACCGGGCTCGCTCGAAGCGATCCTCGTGGCGGCGAGCACCGCGGCTCCACCGGAGGGGCCGGTGAAGATGCCTTCCTCACGGGCGAGCCGCCGCGTCATCTCGAGCGCGGGCTCTGTCGGGATCATCAGGTGGACATCGGCCGAGTCCTCGTCCCATATCGGCGGGCGGATCGCGGTGGCCATGTGCTTCCAGCCCTCCAGACCGTGGAACGGCTCCGCCGGCTGTGCCGCGACGATGCGCACGCCCTTCGGGCGCAGCGCCACGGACACGCCCATGACCGTCCCCGACGTGCCCACGCCCGCCACGAAGTGCGTCACCTTCCCGCCGGTCTGCTCCCAGATCTCGGGCGCTGTCGTGAGCTGATGTGCGAGCGGGTTGGCCGGGTTCGAGTACTGATCCACGTACACGTAGCGGTCGGGGTGCTCGGCGGCGAGCTTCTGCGCGTGACGGATGGCGCCGTCGGTCCCCTCCAGCGGATCGGTCAGGACGATCGTCGCGCCGAACGCGGCGGCCATCTGCTTTCGCTCGAGCGAGACCTTGTCGGGCATCACCAGCTCGACCGGGTGCCCTCGGACCGCGCCGACCATCGCGAGCGCGACACCGGTGTTGCCGCTCGTCGCGTCTAGGATCCGCCGGGCGCCGCGCAGACGCCCCTCCTCCTCCGCGGCGATCGTCATCCAGAGCGCGGCGCGGTCCTTGACGCTGCCGGCGGGGTTGAAGGACTCGAGCTTCACCCAGATGTCGGCCGGGAGGTCCGCGCCGACCCGCGTGAGGGGCACCAGCGGCGTGTTGCCGACGCGCTCGAGGATCGTTCCGCGCACGCGCTTCTGGACCAGGTCCGCGGTGAGGGTCACCGGGGTACGCGCGCTAGCGGTGGACGACGAGGCGCACCTGCTGAACGCCGCCGGTCACGGCCGCGACGAATAGCAGCGAAGCCGGGCCCACCAGCAGCCCGGGCACCGAGAGGCCCGCCGGGAGCTGACCGACCGCCAGGCTCGGACCCTGGACCGCGACGAGGACGCATGCCGCCAGGAGCGCGCCACCCGAGAGGGCGATCGACGCGGGCCGGATCGCCACACGCAGCGGGCGGCCGTCGACGAGGTGATCGATCCGAGCCTCGGTGACGGAGAGCGATCCGACCGGCACGAGAAGGCCGAGCGAGACCTCGTCGGCATCGGGCAGGAGCGCGTAGAGCGCGCTCGCGAGTGGGCGCACCTCGCCCATGGCCCGGACCGCGTCCTGATCGGCCTCGAGCTCCTTCTCCAGGACAAAGTGCTCGACCAGCTCCTCGACCACGGGCACGACGTACAGACCCGCGGCGAAGTAGCGCGCGATCACGAGCCGCAGCGGATCGCGGTGTCGCAGGTGGTAGCGCTCATGGAAGAGGACCGCGCGCAGCTCCTCGGCGTCGAGGCGACGGACCAGCGAGGTCGAGATGCAGATCCGGGGACGAAGGAACCAGTAGCAGAACGAGAACGGACGCCTGTCATCGACGACGTCGATGCGACCCTCGAGTCCCATGCCCGCCGATGCGACCTCGACCACCGCCGGGATGGCGATGCGCTTCGCCAGGAGCGAGCGGATCGACCGGAGGGTCCCGTACATCTGGCGCACCAGCGAAGTGAGCCCGAGCGAGATGCCCACCGTCGCGAGGCCGAGCAACAGCACCGCGACCGCGTCCTCTGGACGGGCCACGCCGCTTAGGAGCACACCCGCGTGAGGTATCAGCGTCGCCAGCAGGGCGAGGAGGATCGCGCTCGACACGAGCGCTAGGAGCACCAGCAGCCCAAAAGCCCGGTCAGCGCGGAGCACGGGGTCCGTCCTTCGCGGCGATGCGGCGCAGCGCCGCGCGGTGGCTCACATCCACGCCGTCCAGCTCCGCCGCGAACTGGGCCAGCGCGACGTCCCCGAACTCGTTCACGAGCCCGCGCACCATCTCCTGGGAGATCCGCTGGCGGTGCTCCTCGCGCGTGAACGCAGGCCGGTAGATGTAGGTCTTGCCTTCGCGCACGCGCTGAAGCAGTCCCTTGGCGTGGAGCCTGGTCATGATCGTCATGACGGTCGTGTACGCGAGCGAACGCGTGCGGCCGAGATCGTCCACGATCTCGCGCACGGTCGCACGGCCGCGCTTCCACAGGCGGTCCATCACCGCGGACTCGAGCGGCCCCAGGAACTTCTCGTCGTGCTCATCGGAGGCCGCCCGCGCGGGACCGAGCCGCCGGAGACGCCGGATGCTCTGGTCGGCCATCCCTGGCGTCATGGTAGTGACGGCCCAGAGCGCGCCGCGCGCACGACGCGCCGTCGCGCGATGAGCTTGGGATGCGGCGTGTTCGGGTCCTCGCGTCCGTGTGCGAGGGCGAGGTGCAGCTGCACGACGAAGTGCCCATCGCGCGGCTCGTAGGTGACGCCGCGTGCGGTCTCGCGCCGCTCGAGCAGGCCGAGGTCCACCATCCTCGCGATCTCGCGTTCGGCGACGGCCTGCGAGAGCCCGGCCCAGACCGCGGCCTTCTGCGGCGTATCGGCATCGAGGCAGAGCGCGTGGAGGAGCCGGAGGCGAAGGGGATCGGCGAGGTGGCCCAGGGCGATCGCAGCCCGTTCGTACTCGGCATCGGGCGATCTCTCCAGGAGCGTGGGGTCGCTGGTGAAGAGGTTGAGGTCCTCTGCTTCGATGGCCACTTCTTCTCCCCGCACGAAGTCTACTACGGGGACGTCGTAGTTTGAAGGGAGTCGAGGATCGCGCGGAGCGCGCGCGGGTCGTTGGCGTCCAGCGAGTCGACCCCGGCGCGCACGAGCGCCTCTATCTCCTCGCGCTTCGGGGGCCAGGTCATGCCCCAGGCGTGGACGTGCATCCCCGCCGCATGTGCTTCAGCGCAGAGGTCCGCCGACACCGCCGACCACCAGGGGTGGATCCCCGACGCCGCCGCCGCGAGCCCCAGCGCCAGCGTGTCGACAGGTGTGCCGCCGCCGTAGAGGACGCCGGTGGTCGCTTCGGGCCATAGCTCGCGGACTTCGCGCACGGTCGGGTGGTCGAACGAGTGGACGATGTAACGCGCCAGCCGCGCCGGACGCAGGATCCCGACGACCCGTTCGGCGAGGCCCTCGTAGCGCGGGAAGCCGAGCGCCGGCGTCGGGTGCTTGATCTCCACCGAGAGTCCTATCGAGCCATTTGCCGCCCAGGCGACGATGTCCTCGAGCGACGGGATGGGCTCGCCGCCGCCGGCGTCGAGGGTCCGCAGCTGCGCCCAGGTGTGATCGGCGACCCGTCCGCTCCCGTTCGTGGTGCGCTCGAGGGTCTCGTCGTGGATGACCACCGGCACCCCGTCCCGAGACAGATGGACGTCGAGCTCGATCAGGTCGCAGCCGACCTCTGCCGCCCGACGGAACGAGCACATGGTGTTCTCGGGCTCTTCGGCCGAGAGACCGCGGTGGGCGACGATCAGCACGCGCCCCGTGACGCTGCGCCGAAGTGGCGAAGGGGGGACGATCTTCACGGCCGTATCGTCGCATCGCGGGTCCTAGTACGAATGCCGTGTGGCTCCTTCTGACCGCGGCTGCTAGATCGGCAGCGTGAGGTTCGGATCGCGCGAGGAGCCCGCCCCTGAGGTCGAGACGGTCGGTGCCGACGAGCTCCTGCGACGCATCGGAAAGCCACCACTTTCGGCCGCTACCCCGCCCCTATCCTCGAACAGGTGGCCCGACTCGTCCTCTTTGTCATCGCCGCTTCGATCGCATGCGGAGCCCCGGCGCCCACGCTGGCGGGAACTGATCTCGGAAGCGGGCCCGCGCCCGACTTCACCCTCACCGACGGACGGACCGCTACCCGCCTAGGCCTGACCTCGGTCCGCGGAAAGATCGTCGTCCTGTCGTTCCTCTACACCCGCTGCCCGGACATCTGCCCGCTCACCGCCGACCAGTTCCGCGTGACCCAGGAGGCCCTCGGCGACGACGCCGACGACGTCGTCTTCATCGCCGTCTCGGCCGACCCGGCCAACGACACGCCCCAGGCCGTCCAGGAGTTCTCGCGCACGCACCGCCTCGATCGCAACTGGCACTACCTGATCGGCACGCGCGCGCAGCTGGCCACTGTCTGGTCCGCGTACGGGATCGTCGCCACGCCTGATGAGGGCCGGCCCACGGTCACGCACACCGACGCCGTCTACCTCATCGACCGCCAGGGCCGCGAGCGCGTGCTCCTGCGCACCGATGCGCTCGACGAGTCGCTGCTCCTTGACCTGCGGATCCTCTTGGACGAGGGCTGAGGTAGGCGGACCGGGTACGAACAAGGAGTAGGGCTGGGAGCGGGCCGATGCATGGGGACGGCGCGAAGGCCAGCGGCCCGCGTCCGTGAGAGAGGCCTAGCCGACGATGTAGATCGTGGTGAAGAGGCCGATCCAGACGACGTCGACGAAGTGCCAGTAGATGCTGGCCCCCTCGAAGAACGTGTGGCGCCGCGAGCTGAAGTGTCCGTTCATCGTGCGGAACAGGACGAGGGCGTTCGCGATCACGCCACCCGTGACGTGCAGGCCGTGGAACCCGGTCAGCGTGAAGAACACCGCCGTGAACACCGAGTTGTCCGGCAGGAACCCAAGGGTCAGGTACTCGTAGCCCTGGCCGAGCACGAACCACGCGCCCATCGCCACCGTCAGCGCCATCCAGAGGATCGCCGGGCGGCGGCGGTCCTTCTTTATCGCGTTGACCGCGAGCTGCATCGTCACGCTCGAGCTGACCAGGACCACGGTGT
>CAZTAI010000067.1:0-1140 GCA_964611555.1 uncultured Chloroflexota bacterium
CTCCATCACGCTCTACTGGCTGGGCGAGGAGCCGCTCTGGGTGCAATGCACCGGCGGCTGCTTCGTGCAGCAGGGCATCGAGGACGTGGTGTGGCTGACGATGAGCTTCCCCTCGGGGGCAATCGCGCACGCTCATCTGTCTTGGCTCGCGCCCGCCAAGCTGCGCACGGTGACGGTCATCGGCTCCAAGAAGATGGCGGTGTACGACGAGGGCTCGGCGGTGGAGAAGGTGAAGATATTCGACCAGGGCGTCGAGCGGCTCGAGCCGGACGAGCTACGCCGCGCCTACCGCGCCGGCGACATCCTCAGCCCCCGAGTCTCAGTGACGGAAGCCCTCCAGGTCGAGGTCCTGCACTTCATCGACTGCATCCGTACCGGGAAGAAGCCGATCTCCGATGGTGCCGCGGGACTGCGCGTTGTGCGCGTCCTCGAGGCGGGCATCCGGTCCCTGCGCTTGGGCGGCGCGCGCGTCTCCTATCAGGCCGAACCGGAGGCGGTCGCGGCTTCGTGACGTCGCTCGGCGCGGTCGTGCACCCGACAGCCATCGTTGGCCCGAACGTTCTGCTGGGAGCGGGGACAGTGGTCGAGGCCTTCGTGGTCCTGGGCACACCGCCGCGCGGCAAGACCGCGGACCAGGCGCCGCTCGTCATCGGACCGGGATCCCTGATCCGCTCGCACAGCACCATCTACGGTGGCACGACCATCGGCGCGCGCCTCCAGACCGGGCACGGCGCGCTCATCCGCGAGGACAACGTCATCGGCGACGACGTGTCCGTCGGCACCAATGCCTCGCTCGAGTTCGGCAACCGCATCGGCAGCGGCGTGCGCATCCACACCGGGTGCTTCCTCGAGCTCGTCACGATCGAGGACGCGGTCTTCTTAGGCCCCCGCGTGGTGTTCACCGATGATCCGCACCCCCAGTGCCCCGCGTATCTCGACTGCGTGAAGGGCGGGACCGTGCGCAAGCGCGCGCGCATCGGCGCGAACAGCACCATCCTTCCCGGGGTAGAGATAGGGGAGGACGCGCTGGTGGGAGCGGGCAGCGTGGTGCGCAAGGACGTGAAGGCGCTCAGCGTGGTCGCCGGGAACCCGGCAGTCGAGGTGAAAGACGACATCCGCGACCTGGCCTGCTTCGTAGGT
>CAZTAI010000067.1:1240-2361 GCA_964611555.1 uncultured Chloroflexota bacterium
AAGATGCAGATCCCACTGGTGGACCTGCGAGCCGGCTACGAGACCATCAAGGACGAGGTCCGCGCGGCCTTCGACGAGATCTTCGAGGGCATGCAGCTGACCATCGGTCCGAACGTCAAGGCCTTCGATCAAGAGTGGGCCGCCTACTGCGGCTCCAAGCACGCCATCGGGGTCGGGTCCGGAACGGACGCGCTCCAGCTCGCGATCCGGGCGCTGGGCATCGCGCCGGGCGACGAGGTCATCACGGTCTCGTTCACGTTCTTCGCGACCGCGGAGGCGATCTTCTACGCCGGCGCGCGTCCGATCCTCGTCGACATCGACGAGCGGACCTTCAACATGGACGTGGCCCAGGTCGCCGAGCGCATGACGCCGCGCACCAAGGCGATCATCCCGGTCCACCTTTACGGCCGCGCGATGGACATGAAGCAGCTCCTGGGGATGGCCGCCGACCACAACGTGGCCGTCATCGAGGACGCCTGCCAGGCGCACGGCGCGAAGCTCGACACCGGCAAGAAGGCCGGCACCGCCGGACGCGCGGGTGCCTTCTCCTTCTACTGCAGCAAGAACCTGGGCGCGTACGGCGAGGCCGGCAGCATCACCACCGACGACGACGAGCTCGCGGAGTCGATGCGCCAGCTGCGCGAGCACGGCCAGGTGACGCGCTACTACCACCCGATCGTCGGATACAACGCGCGGCTCGACGAGCTCCAGGCCGCGGTCCTGCGGATCAAGCTCAAGCGCCTCGACCGCAACAACCAGCGGCGCCGTGAGCTCGCGCGCACGTACAATTCGCTCCTCGCTGGTGTGCCTGGCGTCACCACGCCGGAGGACCCGGGCGGCGAGCGCCACGTCTGGTACGTCTACGCGATACGGATGGCGGGCGGCAAGCGCGACGCGCTCCGTGAGTCCCTGAACGAGCGCGGCATCGGCACGCAGATCCACTACCCGGTACCGATCCACCTCCAGGATGCCGCGAAGTTCCTCGGCTACCGCGAGGGCGAGCTGCCCGTGACCGAGCGACTTGCGGGCGAAGTGCTCTCGCTGCCCATGTACCCCGAGCTCACCGACGACCAGGTCACGTACGTCGCTGACGCGGTGAAGGCCTTCGCGCGCAAGTGACC
>CAZTAI010000067.1:2461-8744 GCA_964611555.1 uncultured Chloroflexota bacterium
GCGGTGCACGGCGTGCGCGAGGTGACGCCGGATCCACGTGAGGAGATCGAGCAGAGCGCGGACCTTCGAGCGAACAAGACAGCGGAGGAGCTGCTCGAGATCTACAGCCGCGTGCTCTTCCGCGACAGCCACCAGGGAGCGCACGAGCGCCGCGTGCTCCTGCGCGCGATGTGCAAGTCGTTCGGCCAGGGCGTGCGCGTGGGCCTGGGCGTCCTGGTGCTGCATCCCGCTACGTTCGAGATCGGCGACGCGGTGTTCCTCGGGAACCAGACGTTCCTCCAGGGCCGCCACGACGGCCACTGCGTGATCGGCGCGCACACCTGGATCGGCCCGCAGTCCTACTTCGACTGCCGCGACATGGAGCTGGGCGAGCACGTGGGCTGGGGCCCCGGTGCCAAGGTGCTCGGAAGCGAGCACACCGGCGACCCCGCGGACGTGCCGATCATCCAGACGGACCTCGTCATCAAGCCGGTGCGCGTGGGGAAGTGGGCGGACATCGGGACGAACGCCGTGCTGCTCCCCGGTGTCACCGTGGGTGAAGGCGCGATGATCGGGGCCGGCGCCGTCGTGACGAAGGACGTCCCGCCGTACGCGGTGGCCGCGGGCGTGCCCGCGAAAGTGCTCCGCGACCGCCGCTCGCCCTAACTCAGCGTAGGAAGGGCCGGACCTCCGGGAGCAGGAGCGCGAGGCCGAGCGTCGCGGCGTAGGCGAGCAGCAGCATTCCACCGACGACGAGATGCAGCTGGATGTTGAGCGCCATCGCCGGCATGAGCTCGTAGGGACTGTTGTACGAGCGGCGCAGGCCCGTGTGGACCCGTAGCGCCAGCGGGACGCCCAGGAACACGAGCAGCGCCGGCAGCGGAAGCGCACCGAGGACCACGCCGACCGCGACCGAGACGAAGGCCGCTCCGGTCGCGATCGCGTAGACGCGAAGGACCGTCTCGGGCGCCCAGCGTGCCGGCAGCGTCCGCTTCCCCGCGGAGGCGTCGGCGCGGCGGTCGGGGATCTCGTTCACGTAGAGGATCAGCGCGACCAGGATCCCGACAGGGATCGAAGCCACCGCGGCGCCGGGTGAGACCTCGCCGCGTGTTTGGACGACGTAGGCGCCGAGCAGCATGAGCGGACCGAAGCCGAGGAACACAGCGATCTCGCCGAGCCCGCGGTAGACCAGACGGAACGGCGGGGCCGTGTAGAAGATGCTGATCGCGATCCCGAGCAGGCCGATCCACAGCAGCGCCGTGGATCCTCGCGTCGCCAGGAGCACGAGGCCGATGGCAGCGCCGATCGCGTAGAAGGCGATGGAGATCAGCGCCATGCCTCGCAGGCTGACGAGCCCGTACTGGATCACGCGCGATCCGCCGCTGTACTTCGTCGGGTTCACGTTGGCGTCGTCCGCGCCGCTCAGCGTGTCGAAGACGTCGTTCGCGACGTTGAGGCCGAGGTGCACCGCGGCGGCTCCGACGACCGTGAGGACCGCGGACGCGAGATCGAACGATCCATCGGCCGCGGCGATGAGGATGCCGAGCAGCACCGGTACGAAAGTGGCGCTCAGGAACGGGAGGCGCGTGGCGCGCAGTGCGAGCCAGAAGAAGGAGAGCTGCGGCCGGACGGCGCGCCCGAGCCGCCGCGACAGATCCGTGAAGTAGCGGCGCGACCGCGGCACCGAGCGCTCCGAGTACTCGAAGAAGGGCATCTCCGCCTCGTCCCACCCCCAGGCCGAGGTCGCCAGGAGCACGATCTCGCCGCCTACCTGCGTGGCCTTGCCCCACACCGACACGTGACGGCGCTGGTCGTACCCGTACCCGGGCGTGGGACGGATGTGGCTGCCGGTCAGGCTGATCTCACCCGACGGCTGGTCCAAGCCGACCGGCACTGTGACGGTCGCGGTCTGGGCGTCCACATTGATGCGGGCCTCGACGGCGGCGCTGATCGGATAGCCGGAGGCGTCGCGCCAGGTCAGCAGCAGGTATGGATAGGTGCGGAGCTTCTCGAGGCCGGTGCGCGCGTTCACGCGGCCTCTGGAGCCGCGAATGCCTCGGGGGCGACGCTGGTGCGGCCCTCAGCCCAGTAGAGGGCGCGCTTCGGGACGATCTCGATGACCGCCCGCTCGAAGAAGAGCGGGAGCGCCACGCGCTGGGTCAGGAACCAGTCCATGACCGGCTCCTTCTTACGCCACATGGGCATCACGCTCATCCAGCCCGCATGGACGTCGTCGTCGATGACGCGGGCGTCGCCCTGGATCACCGCGCGCGCGTTCTGCCCGCCCATGGCGATGGGGTCGGAGAGGGAGACCGAGACGCGGCCATCTCCCCGGATGTGGTCGAGCTTGCGGGAGAAGAGGACGCTCGAGGTCATGTAGATCTTGTCGCCCTCGAAGAGCGGGATGAGCGGGTAGGTCATGAGCCGTCCGTCGCTCCGGGTGACGGTCAGCTCGGCGACGAGCGCCGATCGGAGCAGGCCCTGGACGGGTTCCGGCAGCCAAGTCATCGGTGCGTCCGATCGTAGGGCGGGCCTTTCGCTCTTGCCTTGCCCACGCGCCGGCGCCGAGCGGCTGGCAAGCAGACAAGGCCCCGATAGGCCGTTCTCGATCCCCTATCGATCGCTCGACCGGCCGTTCTCCTGGCGGGTCACCCCGTTCACGCTGTAGCACGCGCTCTCGCACTGGGAAGGGTGGGCCTCGTCCTGTCGCTATTTGCTCGCCGCCGTCTGGCGGCGTTCGTCATCGCGCTGCTCGCGCTGACCGGCTTCGGCCTGCCGCAGCCCACCGCGTTCGATCCGGGCGGCCCCGCCAACGGGCCGACGGTGGCGCGGGAGGTGAGCCAGCCGAGCACCTCGCTCGAGGCCGCCGCCGAGTGGCGCGTCTCGGGCACGGTCGTCGCCGGCCAGCGCTTCGGCCACGTGGGCGTCCACTGGACGGGGCCGGTCGAGCCGATGGGCGAGCACGAGGAGCACGACGACGAGGCCACGGCCGAGCACGGCATCGAGCTGCGGGTCAGCGCCGATGGCGCGGCCTGGTCCGATTGGTACCCGGTGGCCGAGGACCACGACATGGCCGAGCCCGACACGGGCGAGCGCTACGCGCAGCCCATCCCCGTTGCGGCCTCGACGCACGCCCAGTACCGCGTGCGCGCCGCCGATCTCGAGACGGGGGCCGTGACCCTCACGTTCATGGACGTGACCGACCTCAACCACGAGCCCGCGCCGCTCGAGACGCTCGCCGAGGACCTCGCGTCCGTGTGGCGGCGGATCACCACGCCGCTCGTCGCGAGCGCCGCACCTAGCGTCACGGTACGCACGCGCTCGCAGTGGGGCGCCGACTCGTCGCTGCTGCGCTCGCCGCCGTGGCATGTTCCGTGGAAGAAGGCGATCGTCCACCACACCGTCACCACGAACTCGTACGCCGAGGCGACGGCTCAGATCCGCTCCATCTACTACTTCCACTCCGTGACCAGACGGTGGGGCGACATCGGCTACAACTTCCTCGTCGACAAGTGGGGCAACGTCTGGCAGGGACGTGCCGGTGGCGACGACAGCGTCGGCATGCACGCCATGGGCTGGAACGAGGGAGCGCTGGGGGTCGCGACCCTGGGTGACTTCCAGAGCACCACACCGAGCTCGACGATGCGCGATGCGGTCGCGCGCGTGATCGCCGCGAAGCTCGGCGCGCGCGGGGTACAGCCCATGGGCGCCGACCGCTTCACGCACGAGGAGGTCGACCGCTACGGGCGCTGGCACGAGCGGACCGGCACCACGCCGAACGTCATCGGTCACCGCGACGCGATCGACGTCGTTGGCGCGAGCGGCGCCGGTACAGCGTGCCCGGGGAACCGCCTGTACTCGTACCTCGAATCCATCCGCAAGACCGCGCAGAACCTGGTCTCGGCATCGCCCGGTGCGGTGCCCATGCCGACGGAGGAGCCCCTGCCGAAGGCGCTCCAGCAGCTCGGTGTGAAGTGGCTGAGCGCGAGCACACCCGGCCGCATCCAGAGCAGCGCCATCTCGGTCCCGGTGAAGATCCGGAACACCGGCACGCTGCCGTGGATCAAGGGCGTGGTGAACGTCGGCTACCACTGGTACGACCCTGAGGGCCGCATCGCGGTGTGGGACAGCGAGCGGACCGCGCTCCCGGCCGACGTCGCGGTCGGCAAGGAGGTCTCGCTGAGCGTCCGCGTGCTGCCGCCGCCTGGCGAGGGGCGCTATCGGCTCGTCTACGACCTGATCTGGGAAGGCCGCTCCTGGTTCAGCAAGCTTGGCGCGTCCACCGTCTCTAAGAGGGTGAACGCCGGCATCGACTGGTCGGCCACCTACTCCGCGCCCGCGCCGCTGGTCCTCGACCCGGGGCAGGAGCGGACGCTGCCGCTGACCCTCACGAACACGGGATCGAGCACCTGGAAAGCGGGGACGACGCCGAAGCTGAACCTCGGCGCGCACGTCTTCGGCCCGACCGGGGCGGTGGTCTCGTGGGACGGTCCGCGCACCGCGCTGCCGAAGGACGTGGCACCCGGCGCCTCGATCACGGTGCCCGCGCTGGTGAAGGCGCCGGCGATGCCGGGCTCGTACCGCGCGGCGCTCGACCTCGTGCTCGAGGGGGTGTCGTGGTTCAGCTCGCGCGGCACCGACCCGGCCTCCACGTACCTCACCGTCCCGATGCCGACGTTCGGCGCGAAGTACGTGGTCAAGGACGTCGCCGCGCGGACGACCATCCAAGCCGCGTCCGGATCGCGCCTGGTGGTGCCCGTGACCGTCACGAACACGTCGAGCTTCACCTGGGTGCCGGGCACGGTCTCGCTCGCCTATCACGTGCATGACACGAAGGGCGCCGTCGCCAGATGGGACGGCGTGCGCACGCTGCTCGCGGGCGAGGTCGCGCCCGGCGCGACGGTGACGCTCGATGCGGCGCTCGAGCTCCCGGCCGCCGCGGGCGTATACGTCGTGGGCTGGGATCTCGTCCTCGAGGGCGTCGCCTGGTTCTCGGACCGTGGCGTGGCGCCGGTGACGCAGGGAGCGGTCGTCAGCCCCAAATAGCCCCGTCAAGACCCATAGTTAGCGCCTTGAGCGTCCTCTCCGGGGCGCGCGTCGTCGTCACGGGCGGCGCGGGGTTCATCGGCTCCGAGCTCGTCCGGCAGCTCGCCGGGTCGGGCGCGCGCGTCGCGGTCGTCGATGATCTCACCAACGGCAGCCGCCAGAACCTGGACGGCGTGCTCGGCGATGGCGTGACCCTGACGACCATGGACTTCAGGCATGAGGCCACTACGGATCTCCTCGCGGGCGCCGACGTCGTCTATCACCTGGCGTGTCTGGGTCTACGGCACTCCATCCATTCCCCGCGCGAGAACCACGACGTGAACGCGACCGGCACGCTCACGCTGCTCGAGGCCGCTCGGCGCGTGGGCGTGGGGCGTTTCGTCCACGTGTCCAGCTCCGAGGTCTACGGGACCGCGCGGCGGATCCCCATGGACGAGGACCACCCTACGCATCCGACTACGGTGTACGGGGCGGCCAAGCTCGCGGGTGACGGCTACGCGCGGGCGTTCTTCCAGACCTACGGCTACCCGACGGTCGTGGTCCGGCCCTTCAACGCCTATGGACCGCGCAGTCACCACGAAGGGGACAGCGGCGAGGTCATTCCCCGGTTCATCTTGCGATGCCTCGCGGGGCAGCCGCTGGTGATCTTCGGGACGGGAACGCAGGCCCGCGACTTCACCTTCGTCAGCGACACGGCGCGCGGCATCCTCCTCGCCGGCACCGCCGACGGTGTGATCGGCGAGACCATCAATCTGGGCCAGGGAAGCGAGATCTCGATCAACGACCTCGCGCGGGAGGTCGCGTCGGTCGTCCTCGGGCGCTCTGCGGATGTCGAGCACACGGATCCGCGTCCGGGAGACGTCCAGCGGCTGCTAGCCGACGCGAGCAAGGCGCGGCGCCTCCTCCGGTTCGTGCCTGAGGTCAGCCTCCACGAGGGCGTCGCGCGAACCCGCGACTGGTACATGAGCCTCGGTGAGAGCCCGCTCACCCTCCTCGAAGCGGAGACGCTGCGGAACTGGGAACGGCCTCCTGCTCGGTCCTGACGAAGTATCGTGACCGCCGCCGATCAGCGGCCGGGGAGGCGCGATGGTGATCCAGACCACGAAGAAGATGCAGGTGCCGATCACCAAGCCGACCCTCGGCGAGGAAGAGGCGCGCGCCCCGTTCGACTCCATCCGCAGCGGTTGGGTCACGCAGGGGCCGAAGGTCGCGGAGTTCGAGAAGCAGCTCGCCTCCTATGTCGGCGCCAGGCACGGCA
>CAZTAI010000068.1:0-8691 GCA_964611555.1 uncultured Chloroflexota bacterium
GGCCACGCTCGGGTCGCCGAGCCGGGCCACCTCCTCCGCCGCTCCAGCCGTGTCGGACGCGACGACCGCGCGGATCCCGTGCTCCCGAAGGAACGGCTCGACCTGGGCCAGCGCCTGCGGGTGCGAGCGAGCGATGCGGACGTCGGTCAGCTTCGCGCCACGGACACCGAGCAGGTGATGTCGGACGCGCAGGAGCGCCTCACCGACGATCCGGCAGGAGGCGTGACGACGCAGCAGGTCGTACACGTCCGCGACCGCTCCGGCGTAGCTGTTCTCGACCGGGACGACCGCAGCGGCGGCGTCGCCGCGCTCGAGCGCCTCGAACACGTCGGCGAACGTCTCGCGCGGCACCGCTTCCGCGTGTGGGAACAGCGCGCGCGTGGTGGCTTCGGAGAAGGCTCCGGGCACTCCTTGATAGGCGACTCGCATCAGAGCAGACGGTACGATCTGCGCCCGCATGGTCCTTCCGCTACACGCCCAGCTCGCGACCGCGCTGATCCTCTATCTCGCCGCGCTCGGCGTGTGGGGGATCGTCCTCGGGATCGGTGGCTCCGGCCCGACCCCCTCGTACCGCGGATCGCTCGTCATCGCCGAGGTCGCGATCGTCCTCCAGGGCCTTCTTGGAGCGGGGTCCTGGGTGTCGACGGGTCCCAGCGACGCCATCCATGTGCTCTACGGCCTAGCGCTCGTCGTTACGCTCCCGCTCGTTGCGACCATCGTCCGCGAGGGATCGCCCGGCCGCACGTCGCTCTCGCTCGGCCTCGCTTCGCTCTTCGCGGCGGGACTGGCGATAAGGGGGGTCACGACGGGTTGAGCGGTCACCACGCCGCGCCGGGGATCGACGACCAGCCGGACACGAGCCGCCCGGCGCTGCAGGCCCTGGCCCCCGACATCCTCTACTGCAACGTCGCCGGCAGCGGGCCGACGTTCCCGGCCGCGCAGGATGCGGCGGAGGGCGCGCGCCGCTGGCTCAACGAGGTCGGCATGTTCTCGCACGCGGGCTACGACGCGTACAACGAGTGGCTGTCGCAGGCTCGCGAAGACATCGCGGCCTTCATGGGCGACGCGGGCGGCGCGTCCCGCATCGCGCTCATGACCTCCGCGACGGAGGGGCTGAACACGCTCTCGCTGGGTCTGGCGATCCCGCCCGGCTCGCTGATCGTGACCACCGCCGAGGAGCATGGATCCGCGCTCATGCCGCTCCACCGGCGACGCGAGCGCGGCGACCAGCTGCGCATCCTCAAGTACTCGGACGACGGCGAGTTCATCGTCGATCTCGTCCGCGCCCTCGAGGACGGCGCGCGCGCTCTCGTCATGTCTCTCGTCTCCTGCAAGAGCGGCGCGGTGCTCCCGGTGCGCGCCGCGTGCGCGGTCGCGCGCCAGGCCGGCGCGGTGACGATCGTGGACGCGGCGCAGGCCCTGGGCCAGATACCGGTCGACGTGAACGATCTCGGCGCCGACGCCGTCGTGACGCTCGGGCACAAGTGGATGCACGGTCCGCTTGCTACCGGTGCCATCTGGGTCCGCGACGTCGAACAGTTCACCGTCGAGCGGCTGGGTTGGCGGTCGCAGGCCGAGTTCGACGTCTACGAGGGCTACACCCTCCAGCCCGACGCGCGGCGCTTCGAGGCCGGCACCATCGACGCGGCCGCCTTCGTCGGCCTGCGTCAGGCGATCGCGATCCAGCGCGCGCTCGGGCCGCTCGTCCCCTCGCGCATCCGTGACCTTCGGAGGCAGCTGTTCGAGCAGCTACGGGCGCTCGATCTCCCGGTGCGCTCGCGCCCGCACGACCCCACGGGCATCGTCGTCGTGGAACCCCGAGGCGGTGACGCGGCCGGTATCGTGACGGGTATGTGGCGCGACGATCGCGTCGTGGTGAAGCATCTCGCCGAGCGGGGCGTCGTCCCCGATGGGATCCGCATCTCGTTCTGGGCGCTCCACACCGAGGGCGACATCGGGCTGCTATCCACAGCGCTTGCGCGACAGCTAGCGGTGACCGCTTGAGGCCGCTCGAGGGCCAGACGGCGATCGTCACGGGCGGTGGCAAGGGGCTCGGCCGCGCTATCGCCGAGGTCATGGCCGGAGCCGGAGCGAACGTGGTCATCGCGTCCCGCAACGCGCCGGAGCTCGACGACGTGGTCCTCGCGATCAAGCGCGCCGGCGGCAAGGCGCTCGCCTACGCCGCGGACGTCGCCGACGATCGCCAGGTGCAGGAGCTGGTCCTCAGCACGCAGCGCTGGGTCGGCCCGGCCTCGATCCTCGTGAACAGCGCAAGCGTGCTCGAGCCGATGGCGCCGCTGGCCCTCACCGACGCCACCACCTGGCTTCGCCACCTCGCCATCAACGTCGGCGGCGTTTACCTGTGCAGCCGCGCCGTCCTGCCGGGGATGCTGGAGCGTGGCCACGGGCGGATCGTGAACGTGTCATCCAGCGCCGCGCGCCGCGCCAGCGCTGGCTGGACCGCGTACTGCGCCAGCAAGGCGGCTGTCGACCAGCTGACCCGTGCGCTCGCGCTCGAGATCGAGGACAGCGGCGTCACCGCCTGCTCCTTCTATCCCGGGTACATGGACACCGGGATGCAGGAGCGCATCCGCCGCGCGACGCCGTCGGAGTTTCCGCGCGTCGAGGAATTCCGGGAGCTCGAGCGCCAGGGCAAGCTGAAGGACCCGCGCGAAGCCGCGCGCGCCATCGCCTACCTGTCGTCGCCGGAAGCGCTGCGCAACGGGCAGGTCGTCGAGATGGCGGACGAGGAGCTGCGGCGCGAGGTCGAGCGCTTCTTCGGCGCCGAGGTCGCGGCGGGCTAGATCGCCTGCGGGCGGCCTTCCTTCAGGGGCTTGTAGGCGCGCCGCTTCGCGATCGCCTCACTCAGAGTTCGCTCGATGCCAGCCGCGTCGGACTTAGCGCGGCGCTCGAGCTCCGCCTCCGGCCTACCGATGAGCCCGCAGCTGGGGCAGTCGCCCATCGGGCTCAGGCGCGTGTGGCAGTTGCTGCAGTGCACCTCGAAAGCGCCGTGCGGCTTGAAGAGGTCGAGCGACCTCGCCTCCGCCATGAGCGCTGCCACGTCTGCCACGCCGTCAGCCTAGCCGCTCGCGAGCACGACCGACTTCTTCTCGACGTAGCCCTCGAGGGCCTCGATGCCGTGCTCCTTGCCGAATCCGGACTGCTTGACCCCGCCGAATGGGAGCTGGTCATAGGCGATCTGGATGTCGTTGACCCACGTGTAGCCGGCGTCCAGCTGCTCCGCGGCGCGGCGCGCCTTGGCCATGTCGCGGGTGAAGATCGACGAGCCGAGGCCATAGACGGTCGCGTTCGCCTTGGCGATGGCCTCGTCCAGGTCCTTGACGATGAATATCGGGACGGCCGGTCCGAAGACCTCTTCCGTCGCCATGCGTGAGTCCTCCGGAACGTCGGCCAGGACCGTGGCCGGATAGAACCAGCCCTTGGCGTACTCGGCTCCGTCCGGGCGCTTCCCGCCGGCGAGCACGCGTGCACCGCGCTTGACCGCGTCCTCGACCTGCCCCTCGACCTCCGCGCGCTGATGCTCGGTGTGGAGCGGACCCATCTTGGTGTCGGCGGCGAATTGGTCGCCGATCTTCCACTCCTTCTGCGCGCGGTCGGCGAGCTTGGCCATGAACTCCTCGGCGATCTTCTCGAAGAGGTAGATGCGCTTCACCGCGAGGCACGCCTGCCCGGCGTTGAAGAACCGGCCGATCGCGGCCGCGGCTGTGGCGCGACGGACGTCGGCGTCGTCGGCGACGATCATCGGATCGCTGCCGCCGAGCTCGAGCGTGACCCGCGTCACGTTCTTCGCGGCGAGCTGCATGATCCGCTTGCCGGTCTCGGTCTGGCCGGTGAAGGCGACCTTGTTGACCTTCGGGTGCCCGACGAGCGCGTCGCCGATCTCGCCTCCCGGTCCGTGGACGATGTTGATGACACCGGGCGGGAACCCCGCCGACGCGATCGCCTCGATCGCGCGCTGCGTCGCGAGGGGCGTGGTGGAGGCGGGCTTCAGCACGACGGTGCAGCCCGCGGCCAGGGCCGGGCAGAGCTTGTTCGCCATCAGCGTCAGCGGGAAGTTCCAGGGCGTGATCGCGGCGACGACGCCGACCGGGCGACGGATGGTGATGCCGAACTTCGCCGGGTCGTCGAGCGGGATGTAGTCGCCTCGGATCTTGTCTGCGAGGCCGGCGAAGTACTCGAGGTTCTCGGCCACGCGGCTCGCCTCGAGCTTCGCGTGCGCCAGGGGCTTTCCCTGCTCCCGGGCCAGGAGCTCGGCGACCTCGCCCTCGACCTCGCGCATCTTCCGCGCGGCTTCGTGCATCAGGCGGGCGCGCTTGGTCCCGCTCGTGGCGGCCCAGCCGGGGAGTGCGGCCGCCGCGGCGTTCACGGCAGCGTCGACGTCCGCGACGGTCCCGCGCGGCACCTCGCCCACGTTCTCGCCGTTGGCCGGGTTGCGTACCGGCATCGTCTTGCCGCCCTGCGAGCCAACGAGCTCGCCGTTGATGAACATCTGTGCCACTCGGACCACCTCCCCGCGGATGACTAAAGTGTGCCGTGAATGCAGGCCGTGCGTTTGGAGAAGCAGGACAGCGTCGGGCACATCGTCCTGGATCGTCCGCCCGCCAACTCGTACGACGCGGCTTTCGTTGAAGACCTGAGCCGCGCGATCGACGAGGCGCGTGCCGACGATTCGGTGAAGGCGATCGTCGTCCGGAGCGCCTCCGAGAAGTTCTTCTCGGCCGGCGCGGATGTTTCCTTCTTCGCGAAGTCGTCTCCCGACGAGCAGATGGCGTTCGTCGCTCGCGCCAATGGGACGATGGGCATGCTGGAGGAGACGCCCAAGGTCGTGATCGCGGCGATCAATGGGCACTGCCTTGGCGGCGGCCTCGAGATCGCGCTCTGCTGCGACTTCCGCATCGCGGCCGAGGGCACCTACAAGATCGGGCTGCCCGAGGTCACCCTGGGGCTGCTTCCGGGGACCGGCGGGACGCAGCGGCTTCCGCGCCTCATCGGCCGCCAGAAGGCGCTCGACCTGATGCTGCGTGGAGCCACGCTCTCGCCGCAGGACGCCAAGGACGCCGGGATCGTCGACGAGGTCGTGCCGGCCGCGGAGCTACAGGCGCGCGTGGCCGAGCGGGCGCGCTCGTACGCGGAAGGCGCGAGCTACGCGATGGGCCAGATCAAGCTCGCCACGGTGCAGGGCTACGGACGACCGCTCGCCGAGGGCCTCGCCATCGAGCGCGAGGCGCTCGGACGGATCTTCAAGAGTGAGGACGCGCGCGAGGGCATCACCGCGTTCACGGAGAAGCGGAAGCCGGTCTACAAGGGCCGCTAGCCGCTGCTCGTCATTACCACGCGAGTCTCAGCTCTCAGCCGCTGCGGCTGGAAGATCGCGGGTCCGTAGCAGCGGCGAGGGCAGCAGCATCAGCAGCGCCCCCACGAGCACCCCGAGCACCGCGACCCACACGGCCACGCGGATCCCCGCCGCCTCGGCGATCACCGCACCGATCACCGCTCCGGCTGGGGCCACGCCTCGGGTGAGCACGTTCATGGTCGCGTTGATCCGGCCGAGCATTCGCGGCGGGGCGATCGTCTGGCGCAGCGTTATCCCATTGATGCCGCCGATCGTCGTGATGCCGTCGCCGATCAGCTGCGGGATGAAGAGGAACAGCGCCGCCCACGGCCCGCCGGCGAGCGGTATGAGCAGGTAGATGAACGCCGAGACGATCTCGGCCCAGACGATCGTCGGGCCGATGCCGAAGCGGCGTGCCAGTGGTCCGGCAACAGCCACCGCCACGAGCCCGCCCACTCCGCCCGCCGAGATGATCACGCCAAGCACGAGCGGGGAGAGACCCAGCTCCGCGATCGCGTACAGCGTGTACAGGGACGCGAAGAAGCTCCCGAAGAGCGAGCCGACGAACGCGCTCAGCGCGATCACGCGCAGTGACGGCTCGCCCGCGAGATACGCCAGGCCGACCGCGATCTCGCGCAGCAGCGGCTCGCGCTCCGCCGCGGGGCGGGCCGGAGGCTCCGGGGTGCGGATCAGTCCCAGCGAGATCGCCGACACGACGAACGAGATGGCGTCGATGAGCAGCGCGAACGGAGCAGACAGGATCTGCACGAGCGCTCCGGCGAGCGATGGGCCCGTCATCTCCGCGACGTTCGAGGCTCCAGACAGAGCGCTGTTCGCTTCGACCAGACGCTCCCGCGGCACGACAACGGGCGGGTAGGCTCGATACGCCGCATCGAAGAAGGCGCCCAGCGCGGCGGACGCGAACGCCACGACGTACAGCAGCTCGATCGTGAGCACGCCCGCGACGGCCGCGACCGGGATCGTCGCGATGACGACCGCGCGGCCGAGGTCGGCCGCGATCATCACGGGCCGTCGCGGCAGCCGGTCCACCCAGGCGCCCGCGGCGAGACCGACGCCGATCAGCGCGACCGACGAGCTGCCTACGAGGATGCCCATCTCGAGCGGTCCGGCACCGAGCGCAACAACGGCCGCGATCGGAAGCGCGGTCCGCGTCGCGACCGAGCCGATCTCGGAGACGCCCTGGCCGACCAGCAGCTTGAGGAAGTCGGGATAGCGCCCCAGCTCACGCATCGGGCGGATATTGACCTGACCTGCCACTAGGCTCCCGCGGATGAGCAGGCCGATCCGCGAGGACAAGCCGCCCTGGTCGGCTGTACCGGAGCGCGTGCGTGCGGACCTCGATCAGGTGCTCGGGTCGACGGTCGTCCGCGCGGTCCGTACCTATGGCGGATACGCGCCCTCGGCCACGTATCGCCTGGCGCTCGCCGACGGCCGGCGCGTGTTCTTCAAGGGGACGTATCCGCTGCCGGAAGGCTCGGCGGTGCGCTGGTTCCTCGAAGGTGAGGAGCGCGCATACCGCCGCCTCGGCCGGTACATGCGCCCGTGGGCGCCCGCGTACCTCGGGTCGGTACGCGCCAGCGGCTGGCATGGGATCGCGATGGAAGACGTCCGGGGCGAGAGCGTCATCCCGTGGACGGCCGGCAAGGCACGGCGTGCAGCACGGTCCTACGCGGAGTTCCACCGCGGCACGTACGGCAAGCGGCTTCCGGGATGGATCTCCCGTACCCAGCACCGGGAGTTCAGCGCGTTCTGGTCCAAGATCGGGCGCAGCGCCGAGCAGATCGTCGCGCTAGCCGGACTCGCGGGTGATCGGCGGCGCGAGGCCCGGCGGTGGATCGAACGCGCGCTGCCTTCTCTCGTTCGATCAGAGCGCGTTCTGGCTCGCGCGAACGAGCCGTTCGCGCTCCTCCACTTCGACACGCGCTCCGACAACATCCAGCTCCAGAGTGACGTGCTCCGGATCTTCGACTGGCCGTTCGCTACCGTCGGCCCTCACGAGTTCGACCTCGCCGCGTTCGCCCAGTCCATCGCGTCCGAGGGAGGCCCCGCGCCGGAGAAGGTCGTCGCGTGGTACGCCGAGATCCTGCCGATCCGCCAGGCGACGTTCATCGGGAGCGTCACCGGCATCGCCGGATACTTCGCGGATCGCGCTCCCCGGCCCACGCAGGTCGGGCTTCCGCGCTTGCGTTCCGTCCAGCGCCGTCAGCTGAAGGCGAGCCTGCCGTGGGCCGCACGTCTTCTGGATCTGCCGGAACCTGACTGGGTCGCCGCCATTTCGGACTGACCACACCCCCAGCCGATACGCTCACGTCGCGGCCACCGCCGCGGGAGGTTCGGATGTCCACCGTGATCGTCACGCGCGAGGAAGCCATCGCCGTCGTGCAGCTCAACAGGCCCGAGGTCCTCAACGCGCTCAACGAGGAGCTGATGGACGAGCTCGCGCGAGCGCTCGAGGCGCTCGACGACGACGAGGCGATCCGCTGCATCGTCCTCACGGGGAGCGAGAAGGCCTTCGCCGCGGGAGCGGACATCAAGGCCTCCTTCATCGAGGCGACGCCCGTCTCGATGCTCCGCCAGGATCTCACGACGAAGTGGGAGCGGGTGCGGCGGATCAAGACGCCGATCGTCGCGGCCGTCTCCGGCTACGCGCTCGGTGGCGGGTGCGAGCTCGCGATGGTGTGCGACATCATCGTGGCCTCCGAGACCGCGCAGTTCGGCCAGCCCGAGGTGAACCTCGGGATCATCCCCGGCGCCGGCGGAACGCAGCGCCTCACGCGCACGGTGGGGAAGTACGTCGCGATGGAGATGATCCTCACCGGCCGTCGCGTGAAGGCCGACGAGGCCAAGGCCATGGGTCTGGTCGCGCACGTGTATCCGGCGGCGAGCTGGCTCGAGGACGCGAAGGCGCTGGCGCGGACGGTCGCGGAGAAGGCGCCCATCGCTGTGCGCCTTGCGACCGAGGCCATCGACGTCGCCCTCAACTCACCCCTGGACGCCGGCCTCGAGTTTGAGCGGAAGGCGTTCTACCTCCTGTTCGCCACGGAGGACAAGAAGGAGGGGGTCGATGCCTTCGTGAACAAGCGCAAGCCCTCCTTTAAAGGACGTTGAGCGCGACCCGGGAGGCGGCCGCCGGCCCGCGCCCGGCTGTGGGCCTGGAGCGCGACGGCGCTCTCGCGATCGTCACCCTTCAGCGGCCCGAGGTGCTGAACGCGTTCGATGAGGCGATGACCAGCGCGCTCGCGGCCGCGCTCGATGAGGTCGGGCTCGATCCATCCGTGCGAGCCGTCGTCCTTACAGGCGCGGGCCGCGCGTTCTCG
>CAZTAI010000069.1:0-8600 GCA_964611555.1 uncultured Chloroflexota bacterium
CCCCACATGTCGTAGCGCTCGACGCCCAGCTGCCGCATGCGCTGGATCGCGCGCCACTTGAGGAGATAGAAGGGGCGCTCCTCGGCGTGCGTGCCGCTCCAGCCCCCGTACAGCTCCCAGGCTCGCTCCTCCATACGCGCGAGCATGAGCGCTCCGACGTCCTCGGTGCCGACGCGCGCCATCAGCACGTGCAGGCGATCGCCCAGTCCGGCGCGCAGCCGCTCCAGGTACTCGAGCGAGTGCACGGCGAAGCGGTCGCGCTCGCCCACGATCCGGAGGACGCGGTGGAAGCGCTCGAGATCGTCGGTCTCCTCCGTCACGACCCCGCCGCGCTCGGCCTTCCGGATGTACTGGCGCGTCTTCTTGCGCATGGAGCCGAGCAGCATCTCGGGATCGACGCTCGCGTTGATCAGCAGGGTGCGACGTGGCTGCACGAAAACGGGTGACGGACGGCCACCGGCGCGGCGCACCGCGCGGAGCAGGTCGGGCGAGTCGGGCACCTCGGGGTCGCACAGGAGGGCGACACAGCGGTGCCGCCCCAGAGCGCGACGCAGTGCCGCGATCGCGTCGGCGAGCGGTGCCATCGCCAGCGGTCCGCGCGGTGCGTAGGCGAAGACGAGGCCGAAGCGCAGCGGTCGCAGCAGCACCTGGACGACGCCGCCGTCATCGAAGACGTACCGCTCGGCCCGCCATCCGGTGAGCGCCTTCGCTTCGGCCCAGCCTTTGGTCTGCAGAACGTGAGCGCGGCCGGTCGCCTGGACGAGGTCATCCCAGACCGCGTCCTCGCTCGCTGTAGCGACGTGGGCTTCGGTCAGCTCCCGACCGGCTCGGGGGCCGGGGCCGCGGCGGTCGGCAGGGTCTTCGCGGTGAACTTGCAGTCCGGATAGCGCTCGCACCCGAAGAAGGTGCTCTTCCACTTGCCGCGCCGCTGCAGCAGCTCGCCCTCGCCGCAAAGCGGGCACGTGACGCCCGTCCGCACCTGCGTCTTCTTGATGTACTTGCAGTCCGGGTAGCCGGTGCAGCCGATGAACGGTCCGAACCGGCCCATGCGCTTGGCCAGCGGCTTGGCGCAATCCGGGCAGAACTCGCCCTCCAGGATCTCCATGCGCGGACCCTGCTCACCCTCGAGCGGAGCGGAGTAGTCGCAGGCGCCTGGAGGCAGCGGCTGGCCCTTCTTGCCGCGCACGAACCCCGTGCACGAGTAGAAGCGGCCGAAGCGTCCCAGCTTGATGATCACGGGGCGGCCGCACTTGGGGCAGGTCTTGTCCGTCGCCTCCTCGGTGACATCCGACTTCTTCACCGACTCGGTCTTCTCCTCGACCGTGGCGATGAACGGCTCGAAGAACGCGCGCACGATCGGGACCCACTCGGCCTCGCCGCGCGCGATGCGGTCGAGGTCCTCCTCGATACGCGCCGTGAACCCGGTGTCGACGATGTCGCCGAAATGCTCCTTCAGGAAGTCGATGACGGTGAAGGCCACGTCCTCCGGCAGCAGGGCGCGCTGCTCGCGGCGGACGTACTTGCGCTCCGTCAGCGTCGAGATCGTCGGCGCGTAGGTCGACGGCCGGCCGATGCCGTGCTCCTCGAGCACCTTCACAAGCGAGGCCTCCGTGAAGCGCGGCGGCGGCTCGGTGAAGTGCTGGTTCGCGTCGAGACCCACGACCTTCAGCTCCTCGCCTTCGGCCAGGTCTGGCAGAGGCGCGATCTCACGCTCCGGCTCGTCGGTGCCCTCCTGGTAGGCGCGCAGGAATCCGTCGAACAGGAGCTTGCGGCCGTTCGCACGCAGGACGTACCCGTCCGCCTCTATGTCCACGCGCGTGGCCTCGTAGCGGGCCGCCGGCATCTGCGACGCGAGCATGCGCCGCCAGATGAGCGTGTACAGCTTCAGCTGGTCCGGCTTGAGGTAGCGCTTCACCATCGCCGGAGTGCGCGAGACGTCCGTCGGGCGGATCGCTTCGTGCGCCTCCTGCGCGCCCTTGCTCTTCGTACGGAAGTGGCGTGGCCGGTCAAGCGCGTAGGCGTCGCCGAACTCGTGCCGAAGGACATCGCGCGCCTGCTTGAGCGCGCCCTCCGCGACGTGCAGCGAGTCGGTGCGCATATAGGTGATGAGCCCGACCTCGCCCTCGCCGAGCGACATGCCCTCGTAGAGCTGCTGCGCGATGACCATCGTCCGGCGGAGCCCGAAGCCGAGCTTGCGCGACGCCTCCTGCTGCAGCGTTGACGTCGTGAACGGCGGAGACGCGTTCCGTGATGTCTCGCGGCGATCGATCTTGGCCACGCGGTACACCGCGTCCGCGAGCGCGGCGCGGTGGCGGTCGGCGGACTTGCCGTCGCCGATCGTGAGCTTGTGGCCCTTGTGGGTCGCGACCTCCGCGGGGAAGACCTCGCCGCGCTTGTTCTGGAGCAGCGCGTCGATCGACCAGTACTCGACCGACTTGAACGCCTGGATCTCGCGCTCACGGTCGACGATGAGTCGGAGCGCGACGGACTGAACGCGCCCGGCCGAGAGGCCGTAGCGGATCTTCTTCCAGAGCAGCGGCGACAGCTTGTAGCCGACGAGCCGGTCGACGACGCGACGCGCCTGCTGCGCGTTCACAAGATCCATGTCGATGTCGCGGGGCTTCTTGAAGGCCTCGGCGATGGCCGAGGGCGTGATCTCGTGGAACGTGACCCGCCTCAGCTTGCTCTGGGGCGCGCCGATGATCTCGGCGACGTGCCAGGCGATGGCCTCGCCCTCACGGTCGAGGTCGGTCGCCAGCCAGATCCGAGCGGCCGTCTTGGCCTCCTTGCGGAGCTGCCGGGCGACCTTCTCGGCGTCGTCCGGGATCACGTAGTCCGGCGCGAAGGTCTTCACGTCGATGCCCAGCTTGGACTTGGGCAGGTCCCGGATGTGGCCGAACGAGGCCTCGACGGTGTACCCGGCACCCAGCATCCGCTCGAGCGTCCGGGCCTTCGTCGGGGACTCCACGACGACCAGGTCGCCCTTTCCGGCGCCGGCTGGCTTGGCGGGCTTCTTGGTACGGGTGTTCGTTTTAGCGGGCATCTGCTCCTTTGACACAACGCAAAGGCGCCCTTTCGGGCGCCCTCCCTCAACAAGAGTACGCGTACCGTCCAATCCCGGGCGCTCGTCAGACTGTCCTGAAGGCCTGTAGCGCCGCAGAGAAAGCCGTTAAGGCCTTAGTTAAAGCAGCTCTTCCCGGCCGTCCTGGCGCAGCTTTTCGACCACGGCCTTGACCTCTTCGGTGCTGTCGCGGGCGGCGATCAGCAGGGCGTCGCCGGTGTCGACGACCACCAGGTCGGACACCCCGATCAGGGCCACGACCTTGCCCGGGGCCCAGGCGTATACGCCGTGAGAGCCGACCGCGACCTGGTCGCCGACGCCACCGCTGCCGTCGCCGGCAACGATCTCGGCGAGCCGCTCCCAGCTGCCGACGTCGTGCCAGCCGATGTCCGCGGGGACCACCGCGACCGGGCTGGCCTTCTCGGCGATCCCGTAGTCGATCGTTGTGCGGTCGGTCTCCTCCCACACCTCGGTCAGGACGGCCTCGTAGCGGTCGGAGCCGTGGGCGCGCTCGAGGGCCTCGAGCGCCTTCGCGGTCTTCGGGAGGTGCTTGCGGTAGGCCTCCAGCACGGTGTCCACGCGCCAGACGAACATCCCGGCGTTCCAGTAGTGGTGACCCGCAGCGATCATCTTCTCTGCGGTCGCCCGATCCGGCTTCTCGATGAACCGCTTCACCGCCCGGACCTCGACAGACGTCCCGAGATCGAGCGGCTCCCCTGCTTCGATGTACCCGAACCCGGTATCGGGTCGCTCCGGCTCGATGCCCAGGGTCACGAGGTGGCCGCGCTCGGCGGCGGCCGTCGCGGCGACGATCACGGTCCGGAACTTCTCTGGCCGGTCGACGATGTGATCCGACGGCAGGACCGCGACCACGGCCTCCGGATCGAACGCGTGGAGCACCGCCATCGCGAGCCCGATCGCGGCGGCGTTCCCGCGCGGGTACGGCTCGACGACGACGTGATCGGCGGCGAGCCCCTCGACCTGCTCGTGTATCAGCTCGCGGTGCTCAGGCGGCGCGACGAAGAAGATGCGCTCGCGCGGGACGATCTCGGAGATGCGGGCCACCGTCTCCTGCAGCAGCGTCCGCCCACCACCCGTGAGATCGAGGAACTGCTTCGGCTTAGCGGCTCGCGACCTCGGCCAGAGCCGAGTGCCGGCGCCACCCGAGAGGATCAGCGCATAGAGACGGGGCAGGCTACAGGCCGAAGTAGTCGAGCTTCATGGCGGCGCGGACCTCGTGCAGCGTCCGCTTCGCCTCGGCCCGGGCGCGCTCGCTGCCGGCTCGGATGATCTCGTCGACGGCCTTCGGATCGGCGGCGTAGCGCGCTCGCCGTTCCCGGATCGGCGCCAGGAAGCGCTCGATCGCATCCGCCAGCTTCTTCTTCACTTCGACGTCACCGACCTTGCCGGCGCGGTAGCGCTCCTTGAGATCGTCGACCTCGGCCGTATCCGTGTTGAAGGCGTCGTGGAGGATGAACACGGGGTTCCCGTCGACGCGGCCCGGGTCGGTCGCGCGGATCCGGTTCGGATCCGTGTACATGGACCTGACCTTTTCCCGGACCGTGTCCGTGTCGTCGCTGAGGAAGATCGCGTTGCCTAGGCTCTTGCCCATCTTCCCCGCCCCATCGGTCCCGGGCAGCATGCCGCCCTCGGGAATGAGCGCCTGAGGCTCGGGGAATGTCGGCCCGAACAGCTCGTTGAAGCGGCGAGCGATCTCGCGCGTCAGCTCGATGTGCGACTCCTGGTCACGTCCGACCGGGACGACATTGCCCTTGACCATGAGGATGTCGGCCGCCTGCAGGACCGGATAACCGAGGAGGCCGTAGGACGGCGCCGTAAGCCCGTGGTCGCGCATCTGGTCCTTGAGCGTCGGAATGCGCTGCGCCCGCGGGACGCTGACCAACATCGCGAAGTAGAGGAAGAGCTCCGTGACCTCGGGGATGAGCGACTGGAGGTAGATCGTGCTCCGCCGCGGGTCGATCCCCACCGACAGGTAGTCGGTGACCAGCTCGCGGATGTTCTGACCGATCTGCTCCAGGTCCTGGATCCGAGTCGTGAGCATGTGGTAGTCGGCGATCAGGAAGTAGCTCTCGTATTCGTCCTGCAGCTTCACGCGATTCGCGAGCGTTCCGTAGTAGTTCCCGAGATGGAAGCTCTTGGCCGTCGGGCGGTCGCCCGTGAGGATGCGCTTCCGCGTCGGCGGAGCGCTTGCGGCGTGCGGAGTGGTCACCGTGGCGGTCATGGGAGTGCCATGTTATCCGTGACGATCCGCGCGACCTCGTCGCGCTTCCCAGTGAAGTAGTGGTCGGCGCCCTTCACCTCGAAGACCCTCACCTCGGGGTAGGCGCGCCGGATCTCCTGCGCCGTGCCGAACTCATCGCGCTCGCCGTTCACGACGATCGCGCCACCGGGTATCGGCGGCAGATCGCGCGACGACTCCGTCACCGGCCGCAGCGGGAAGCCCAGGAGCGCGTACGCGTCGGGCTTGCCGCCGGACACGATCCACCGCAGCACGGTCACCGCGCCGAAGCTGAAGCCCAGCAGACCGAGCGGCAGGCCCGGTGCGAGCGTGCGCGCGTGAGCGACGGCCTCGGCGAGGTCGGCGGGCTCCTCGAGTCCGCCAGACCAATCGCCGGCGCTGGCGCCCACGCCGCGGAAGTTGAAGCGCAGCGCGTACCAGCCGCGCTCCGCCATCGCACGCGCGAGCGAGGCCATCAGCGGATTGCGCATGCTCCCGCCGTGCGTCGGCAGCGGGTGCGCGATCACAACGATGGCGCGCGGGGCCGTGTCCGGCACTCGAAGGGTCCCCTCGAGCCGGCCGGCGATCCACTGGGCCTCCTCACGCATGGCGCGTCACGGCTTCGCTTGCTGCATCAGCGCGCGTCGACGCGGATCGGGAGGCCGCCCTTCGGGCGGAGCGTGAAGATCGCCTCGGGCACCGGGGGCGCGGCGATCGCCGGCCGAAGGTGCCAGCCGCGCGCAACGGCCCGGAGGACCATCACCGACTCGAGCATCGCGAACGAGGCACCGACACACCGGCGCGGGCCCAGGCCGAACGGGAAGTACGCGCCGCGCGGGAGGCGATCGGCGAGGCCGCCCGTCCAGCGCTCGGGGCGGAACAGCAGCGGATCGTCGAACCACCGGGGGTCGCGATGCGTGACCCACTGCGACACGACGACGCTGTCGCCGCGCCCGATCCGGTGGCCCCCGATGACGCACTCCCGCAGTGCCTCCCGGCTCTCCGCCCACGCCGACGGGTACAGCCGCAGCGCCTCGAGGACGACGGCCTCGGCGTACCCGCCCTCGGCCGCGTCGTCCGCCGGATCCGCGACCTCGGCCGCGAGGCGTGCGGACACATCCGGATGCGTGGCCACGAGGTAGAGCGCCCAGGCGAGCGCATTCGAGGTCGTGTCGTACGCGCCGAAGAACAGCGTCACCAGGTCGTCGCGCTGCTGGCGCGGATCGGCGTCGCCCGAGCGCAGCAGCGCTGCCAGCACGTCCGTGCCGCCCGGATCCGCGCGCCGCTCGCGTATCCGTGCGTGGACGGCGCGGTCGAGGCGTCGGACGACGAGCGCCTCACGCGCATTCGCCGCGGTCGGGAAGAATCGGGCGAGGGGGAAAGCGCGCAGTGGGCGACCGCGCGTCGCTTCGCGGACCGCACCGCGCAGCGCGCTCACGACCGGATGCGCGGACCGCGCGTCGACGCCGAAGATGAGCTCGGTCGCTATCCCCATCGTCAGCAGGCTCATGTCCTGGTACACGTCCCGGACCGCTCCGGGCGCCCACTGCGCGAGCTGCCACGAGGTCCACCGCGAGATCACCTCCGCGTAGCCGCGGACCCGCGCGCGCTGCAGCTCCGGCTGGATCAGCCGGCGGCGCGCGCGCCAGTGGTCCCCCTCGTTCAGGAGCAGGCCGTTCCCCAGGACCGGCCGCATCAGGCGGACGGAATACCCCTTCCGGAAGTCGGCAGCGCGATCGACGAGCACCTCGGTGATGAGCGCGGGATCGCTGATCAGGAGATAGCGCTTGGGACCGAACCGGAGCTCGACGACGTCGCCGTGATCGCGGGCGCACGCGGCGAGGAAGCCGAGCCGGTCGCGATTGAACGCGCGGAGATGTCCCAGGAAGGGCTCCGCGCGCGGACGCGAGGCGACGGCGAGCATCGTGGCCGACGCTAGCACCGGTCCGCGACACCAGAATGCGCGGGTGGCCTCTCCGGCGGGCGCAGCGCTCGTGCTCGCGATGTGGTGGTACTCGGCATTCGTGCTCCACCCCGCGCTCCTGGCGACGCGCGCCGGGGCACCGCCCGATGGGTTCCTCTGGCCACGCGCCGGGCGCGGACCGCTCTTCTCGGCGCGCGCCGCCCGGGTCGTCCCCCTCCGCGATCCGTCGCCGAACGCCGAGCTCGTGCGCGAGTTCGACCGTATGGCGCGGAGCTACGAGCGTTACGTTCTTCCTTTCACGGCGCCCGTGTGGCGCCGCGCACTCGCGTTGCTGCGCGACCGGATCCCCTCGGACGCGCGGATCCTCGACGTCGGCTGCGGTCCGGGCATGGAGCTCCGCATGGCCGCGCGGCTCGTGCCCCATGGCGAGGTCGTCGGCCTCGACCTCGCGGGCGAGATGCTCGAGGTCGCCGCACGCGAGGCCGATCGCCGCGGCATCCGGAATGTGGCGTTCGTGCAGGCCGACGTGTGCGCGCTCCCGGCGGAGCTCGCGGGCGCGTTCGACGTTGCGTACGCCTGCTTCTCGCACCATCACTTCCCGGATCCGCTGGCGGCATGCCGCGAGGTCCTCGGAGCGCTTGCGCCTGGCGGCGTGTACTGCGTCATCGACGTCGGCCGTGAGTGGCTGCGCCGGCTGGCCGCTCCCATCGCGCGCGCGGGCGATCCGGGATGGATCGGCTTCGCGACGCCAGACCGCATCGCCGACCTCCTCCGGGCGGCCGGCGCTCACGAGGTGGCCGTGACGCCGCTCCTTCCCGGGATCGACATGGTCATCGCGCGAACCCAGCCGCACTAGCATCCGGGCCTCATGGGACGCGATCCCGCTTCGGCCCAGCCCGGCGCGTCGCTGCAGGTGAGCGCGGGCCTCGCCGCGCAGGACGAGGACCGCCGGATCGTGACCGTGGTGTTCGCCGACGTCAGCGGCTCGACCGCTCTCGCGGAGCGGCTCGACCCCGAAGAGATGCGCGGCATCCTGGGCCAGATCCTTCGCGCGCTCGCGGAGCGGGTCGGGCGGTACCGGGGCACCGTGGACAAGTACATCGGCGACGCGGTCATGGCGGTCTTCGGCGCGCCGGTGTCGCACGAGGACGACGCGACCCGCGCGCTCCGCTGCGCGCTCGCGATGCGCTCGGCGATGGAGGATCTCGCAGGCCCGATCGAGGAGCGGCACGGCACGCGGCTCGCGCTGCGGATCGGCGTCAACACAGGCGAGGTCGTCGCGGGAGCCCTCGCCAGCGAGGTGCAAGCGGCCTACACGGTGGTCGGCGACGTGGTGAACACCGCGCAGCGGCTGCAGAGCGCGGCCCGGCCCGGCG
>CAZTAI010000070.1:0-8581 GCA_964611555.1 uncultured Chloroflexota bacterium
TCGATCTCAACAGCGATCTCGGCGAAGGCGCCGGCTCTGACGAGGAGATCATGGCGTACATCACTTCGGCCAACATCGCCTGCGGCGCGCACGCCGGCGACCTCGAGACGATGAAGCGCACCGTCGAGCTGGCCCAGCGCCACGGCGTGGCGATCGGCGCCCATCCGGGCTATCGCGACCCCGCCAACTTCGGCCGCGTCGCTCTCGATCTGCCTAGAGCCGCGCTCTTCGCGGACCTGGTCACGCAGATCGAGGCGCTGCAGAGCGTTGCGAATGAGGCCGGCGCGCGCATCACTCACGTGAAGGCGCACGGCGCGCTGTACAACAAGGGAGAGCGCGATCCCGAGACAGCGGCCGTGATCGCCGACGCCGTCCGGACGGTCGCCTCCGACCTAACGCTCTTCGCGTCGCCGGGCTCCGCCATGCATGCGGCCGCGCGGGCGGTGAGCCTGCGCGTCGCGCGCGAGGGGTTCGCCGACCGCGCCTACGAGCCGGACGGCACGCTGCGATCCCGCCGCTTGCCCGGCTCGGTGCACACGGACCCGGCAGTCGCGGCGGCCCAGGCCGTCGCCCTCGCCCGCGGCACAGGCGTGCGCGCCTCGGACGGCAAGCTCCTTGCGCTCGAGGTGGACACCATCTGCGTGCACGGCGATACGCCGAACGCCGCGGCCATCGCACGCGCCGTTCGGCAGGCTCTGTCGGCCGAGTGACGCGCGTCGTTCCCTTCGGGGAGGCCGCGCTCCTTGTGGAGCTCGAGCAGAGGATCGACCCCGCTGTCGCGGCCCGCGCCGCGGCTATCGGGGATGCCTGGGGATCGCTCGGCCACGGGCCGGCGGTGCCGACGTACAGCGCTGTCCTCCTGCGCTTCGATCCACTGGCGCTCGATCCGGAGGACGCAGAGCGGATCGCCCGTGAGCTCGCGGAGCGCACGGGCGCGGCCCCACTCGAGACAGGGGCCGTGCACGAGATACCGACACGGTACGACGGCGAGGACCTCGAGGAGGTCGCGCGCCTCTCGGGCCTAAGCGTTCCCGACCTGATCGCGGCCCACACGGGTCGCGATCACCTCGCGTTCTTTCTCGGATTCATGCCGGGCTTCGCCTACCTCGGCCCGACCGACGCCCGCATCGTGGCGCCGCGGCTCGCGTCGCCACGCTCTCGCGTGCCCCGCGGAGCCGTCGCGGTCGCGGACGGGCAGACGGCCGTGTACCCGAGCACGTCGCCCGGAGGCTGGCGTCTCATCGGCTCGACCGACGCCCGCATGTTCGACGCTCTGCGAGATCCGCCGGCGCTGCTGCGGCCCGGGGACCGCGTCCACTTCGTGGCGATCGAGTGACCACGCTGCGCGTGCTCGCACCGGGCTTCCGCTCGACCATTCAGGACCTCGGCCGGTACGCGCACCTCCGGAGCGCCATCCCGCCGGCCGGTCCCGCGGATCCATTCGCATTCGAGGCAGCGCAGCACCTCGTCGGGAACGATGCCTCCGCCGCGGCGGTCGAGATCGTGGGCCTCCCGTTCCGGGCGACCCTCGACGCGCCGCGGCTGGTCGCGGCGACGGGACGCGAGGTACGGCTGCGCACGCGCGGTCTCGTGGATGGCTGGACGGCGGTCTTCGCCCGGGCGGGCGAGGAGATCGTGGTCGAGGGGACCGCCCGCACCCGATACGCATATCTGGCCGTGGCCGGCGGCATCGCGCTACCCGAGGTGCTCGGTTCGCGTTCGACCTACATGCCCAGCGGGATAGGCCCGCTCCCGAGACCGCTCGAGAGCGGCGATGCGCTTCCTCTCGGAGATGCCCGTTATGGGCCGGAGCGTGCCGGACGCGCCGTCCTCTACGAGTACGACCGCGAGATACACGTCCTTGCGGGACCGCACTCGGAGCGCTTCCCCGACCCCTCAGCCTTCTTCGGCCGCGAGCTCCGCGTCAGCGAGCGGAGCGACCGGATGGGCGTGCGGCTCGAGGGATCGGCGATCCGCGCGATGAGCGGCGAGATCCTGTCGATCGGGATGGTCGCCGGCGCGATCCAGGTGCCCAGTGGCGGCGAGCCGATAGTTCTGCTCGCGGATCACCAGACCACCGGCGGCTATCCCGTGATCGCGACGGTGATCCGCTCCGATCTCGGCGCGGTGGCCCAGGCGGTCCCGGGCGAGGGGCTGTCGTTCCATGCGGTGGATCGGGCTTTCGCCGTCGAGCGGCTGGCCTCGTGGCGCGGTCGGTGGCAGCCGTAGCGCGAAGCCCAGCTCAGTCTGCATATTCATGCACGTCGCTGTATAGTTTCCCGAGTGCCCACGAAGGTGGCCATCGTTGGGGCGACGGGGTACGCCGGCGGCGAGCTGGCGCGCATCCTCCTGCGCCATCCCGAGGTCCGGCTGGTCGCCGCGGTCGCCCGAGGCAAGCAGGGCACGCCGCTCCGCGACGCGCTCCCCAACCTTCACGACGCACCGATCGGGCTGACCGTCGGCGATGACGTAGCTGATGCCGAGCTGATCTTCACGGCGCTCCCGGCTGGCGAGGCGGCGAAGCTCGCGCCGGGGTGGCTGGCCGAGGGCCGGCGCATCATCGACATCGGCAGCGACTTCCGCCTTCGCGCGGCCGCGGCCTACGAGGGGTGGTACGGGTACGCGCACCCGGCGCCCGAGCTTCTGGCGGAGGCCGTCTATGGGCTGACCGAGGTCGCGCGTAAGCGCCTGCCGGGAGCGCGGATCGTCGCGAACCCGGGTTGCTACCCGACGGCGACGCTTCTCGCGCTCGCACCCGCGGTCGCGAAGGGTCTCATCGACGAGGACGTCATCGTGGACGCCAAGTCAGGGGTCTCGGGAGCCGGGCACACGCTCGATGAGGCATTCCTCTACGGGTCGATCGACGAGAGCGTGCGCACGTACGGCGTCCCGCGCCATCGCCACACCCCGGAGATCGCGCAGGGCCTGGTGGATCTCGGCCTTCCGACCCCTCGTCTCACGTTCGCGCCACACCTCGTACCCATGACCAGAGGCCTGATCGCCACGTGCTACGCGACGCTACGTAGCGCCGTCACGCCGGCCCAGATCGCGGCCGCGTACACGGAGTACTACGCCGATGAGCCGTTCGTGCGCGTGACCGACTCGTTCCCGCCCACCAAGGCGGCGCTCGGCAGCAACTGGTGCCTGGTCCACGCGACCGTCGATGGGCCTGCGCGACGCCTGGTGGCGGTCGGCGTGATCGACAACCTTGTCAAGGGCGCGGCCGGCTCCGCCGTGCAGAACATGAACGTGGTCCTCGGCTTCCCGGAGACGGCCGGCCTCGAGGCGCTGCCGCTATGGCCATGACCCCGCGCGGGGTCACGTTCCCGGTCGGCTTCGGCGCCGGCGCCGTCGCCGCAGGTGTGAAGGACGGGACGATCGGCCGGCTCGACGTCGCACTCCTCGCGGCCGACCGACCCTGCACGGCCGCCGCTGTCTTCACGACGAATCAGGTCGTGGCCGCGCCGCTGGTCGTCACACGCAAGCACCTCATCGGAGGTGCGCTGCGCGGCGTGATCGTGAACTCCGGCAACGCGAACGCCTGCACCGGCGCGCAGGGTGAGCGCGACGCCCTGGCCATGGCCACGGCCGCCGCCGCGAAGCTCGGCTGTCCCGCGGGATCCGTGGCGGTCGCGAGCACGGGCGTCATCGGGGTCCCGCTGCCGGTCGACCGCATCGCGAAGGCGGTGGGGCGCATCACCACCGATGCGGATGGCTGGGACGCGTTCTCGCGCGCGATCATGACCACGGACACGCGGCCGAAGGTCGCCGAGCGCGAGGTCTGGCTCGCCGGGCAACCTGTGCGCATCGGCGGCGTGGCCAAGGGCGCGGGGATGATCCACCCGAACATGGCGACGCTTCTGGTGTTCCTGACCACCGATGCCGTCCTCGATGCCGCGAGCGCGGAGGCGGCGCTGCGGGCGGCGGTGGGCGCCAGCTTCAACGCGATCTCCGTCGATGGCGATACGAGCACGAACGACATGACCCTGCTGCTCGCCAGCGGCGCGTCGGGTGTCAGGCCGGAGGGCAACGAAGCCGCCGCGTTCACGGGGGCGCTGGCCGAGGTCTGCGCCGACCTGGCGCGACAGGTCGTCGCCGATGGCGAAGGCGCCACGAAGGTCTTCGAGGTGCGCGTGCTCGGGGCCGCGTCCGACGATGACGCGCGCCTCGCCGCTCGGACGATCACGACCTCGAACCTGGTGAAGACCGCCATCCATGGCGCCGATCCGAACTGGGGGAGGATCCTCGCCGCGGCCGGACGCTCCGGCGCGCGCGTCGATCCGCGCAGGGCCAGCGTGCGCATCGGTGACATCGACGTGTTCACCAGCGGCTCGCCCGCGAGCTGGGACGCGGCGGCAGTGCGAGCCGTGTTCGAGGCCGCGGAGATCGTGATCGAGCTGGACCTGGGGCTCGGGAGCGGGACCGCGCGCGCCTGGGGCTGCGATCTCTCCGCCGAGTACGTACGCATCAACGCGGAATACACCACGTGACCGCCGCGAAGACGAAGCGCGCTGCGCGGGCCGGAGACCCCGTCGCCTCGCGCGCGACCGTGGTGCTCAAGGTCGGTGGGTCGCTCGGCGAGAGCGAAACGACGGTCGTCCAGGTCGCGGCGCTCCACGACGCCGGCCACCCGCTCGTCGTCGTCCACGGCGGAGGGCCGCTGATCGGCCAGTGGAGCGAACGGGCGGGCCTGGAGACGCGCTTCGTGCGCGGTCTGCGCGTGACCGACGAGCCGACGCGCGACATCGCCCTAGCGGTCCTGGCGGGCCTCGCGAACAAGACGCTCGTCGCCGCGCTGATCGCGCGTGGCGTGCCGGCGGTCGGCCTGTCCGGGGTCGACGGCGGCATGCTCCGCGCCGAGCGCGAGGACGAGGAGCTGGGCCTGGTCGGCCGCGTGACGATGGTGGACAGCTCGCTGATCGAGGATCTGGTCGAAGCGGGCCGTGTGCCGGTGATCGCGCCGGCCGCGCTCGGCCCGAGCGGCGAGATCCTGAACGTGAACGGGGACAGCGCCGCGGGCGCGATCGCGGCCAGCGTCGGCGCGCGCCTTTTGGCCTTCGTGACCGACGTTCCGGGGGTCCGCGGCAAGGACGGCCGCATCCTCGCGCGGCTCGACCGCGAGCGGTCGGTGGCCCTTCTCGGCGAGGGCACGATCGACGGCGGGATGATCCCCAAGGTCGAGGCCTGCCTGCTCGCCGTGGCGAGCGGTGCCGACGCCGCGATCCTGCCTGGCGACGAGCGCGACGCCGTGGAGCGCGTGCTCGGCGGCGAGCGCCTGGGCACGACGTTCTCGGCGGAGGCCGCATGAAGGACCGCGCGGCTCAGGCGCGTTCGGACCGCGCGCGCAAGCACCACCGCCAGCAGGCGCTGCTGCGGCTCGTCGCGGACCGCCAGCTCTCTACACAGGGTGAGCTGGTGCGAGCGCTGCGCGCAGCGGGCTTCCCGTCGACGCAGGCGACGGTCTCGCGCGACGTCGTCGAGCTCGGGCTGGTGAAGCTGCCGCGGGACGGCACGCACGCGTACAGCGCGCCGGCCATCGCGAGCGGCGGCGGAGCGGACCGGCTGCGGCGGTTCTGCGAGGACTATCCGGTCGAGGCCGCGGTCGCCGGCACGCTGGTGATCGTCCGATCACTGCCCGGCACCGCCAACGCGCTGGCCGCCGCGCTGGACGCGGCGCGGTTCCCGGAGGTAGTGGGGACGGTGGCCGGCGACGACACGGTCTTCGTCGCGGTCGCGCGCGAGCGCGACACGCGGTCGCTCGTCACGCGGCTCGGGGAGCTCGGGGTGATCACGCGAACAGTGAGCGAGCGAGGATCCGGCTCCGCCGGTCCGAAGCGAGTCCACAAATGACCGAGCGGAGCGAGGCGGCGAAGGCCGGCGGCGCGAAGCGAGCCGGACGAGCGCGAAAAGCGGAGACCTGCGTCCTGGCGTATTCGGGTGGATTGGACACATCCGTCGCCGTCGCGTGGCTGCGCGAGACGCGCGGCCTCGAGGTCGTCACGGTGACCGGCGATCTCGGCTCGGTCCCGGACCTCGACCAGGTCCGCGAGAAGGCCCTGCGCAGCGGTGCACGCCGCGCCGTGGTGCAGGACGCCCGCGACGTCTTCGTCCGCTACTTCGTCTGGCCGGCGCTACAGGCGGACGCGCTCTACCAGGGGCGCTACCCGCTCGCGACCGCTCTCGGCCGCCCGCTGCTCGCCAAGCTGCTGGTGGACGTCGCGCGCGAGGAGGGTGCCGCGTACGTGGCGCACGGGTCGACGGGCAAGGGGAACGACCAGGTCCGCTTCGACCTCGGGGTCGCCGCGCTCGCGCCGGACCTGAAGGTGATAGCGCCGCTGCGCAGCGGCATGAACATGACCCGCGACGAGGAGATCGAGTACGCCAGGGCGCGCGGCATCCCGGTGCCGGTCACGAAGAAGAGCCCCTACAGCGTTGACGAGAACCTTTGGGGCCGATCTATCGAGGCGGGTGTGCTCGAAGATCCATGGGAGGCCCCGCCGCGCGACGTCTACCAGTGGACCGTCGATCCGGAAGAGGCGCCCGCGCGCCCGCGCGAGGTGGCCATCGCGTTCCGCGAAGGGATCCCCGTGTCGCTGGACGGTGACGAGATCGATGGCGTTGCGCTCATCGAGAGGCTGAACTCGCTTGGCGGCAAGCACGGCGTCGGCCGCATCGATCAGGTCGAGGACCGCCTCGTCGGCATCAAGTCGCGCGAGATCTACGAGGCGCCGGCCGCGGTGATCCTCCACACCGCGCACCGCGCGCTCGAGGACCTCGTCCTCTCCAAGGAATCGCTCCGGATGAAGGAGCGCGTGGCCGACGAGTACTCCGAGCTCGTCTACAACGGCCTCTGGTTCACGGCTCATCACCAGGATCTCGCCGCGTACGTGCAGAGCACGCAGCGCTACGTCACCGGCGACGTGCGCGTGCGGCTCCACCGCGGCGCTGCGACGGTGGTGGGACGGCGCTCCGACCACGCCCTCTACTCGATGTCCCTCGCGACCTACGGCAAGGGCGACACGTTCGATCATCAGGCCGCCGAGGGGTTCATCCATGTCTTCGGCCTCTCGCTTCGCAACCAGGCCCGCCGCCAGGGGCTCTGGAGCGGTGATCTGCCGGCGCTCGGCAGCAGCGGATCGAAGTCCTCGCCTCGAAGCGTTAGGTCTCGCGGCGATCTTCCGAAGCGTACCGGGCAGCGGGCGAAGTGACCGACCTCTGGAGCGGCCGGTTCGCGAAGCCGCTCGATCCGCGCATCAGGGCGTTCACATCCTCGCTCGACCTCGACCGCCGGATCGCGGCCATCGACGTTCGCGGCAGCATCGCGCACGCGCGGATGCTGGGTAAGCAGGGGATCGTCCCGGAGGCTGACGCGACAGCCATCGTCGCGGGGCTCGAGCGCATCGCCACAGACCTCGAGTCAGGCGACTTCCCCTGGCCGGCGGACTCCGAGGACGTGCACTCGGCCGTCGAGCGCGTGCTGGCCGAGCGCATCGGTCCCGTCGCGGGAAAGCTGCACACGGCGCGGAGCCGCAACGACCAGATCGCGCTCGACCTGCGCCTCCTCGCTATCGAGCTGTTCGATGATCTCGACCGCGCGCTCTCGGCACTGGGCGTGGCGCTGCTCGACCGCGCCGACGAGGAGGTCACGACCGTCGTGCCCGGGTACACGCACCTTCAGCCCGCTCAGCCGATCTCGCTCGCGCATCACCTCCTGGCGCACGTCGAGGCGCTCCGCCGCGACCGCGAGCGCGTTGCCGAGGCTCGCTCTCGCGCGGCCGTGTCGCCGCTCGGCGCCGCCGCCCTCGCCGGCTCGCCTTATCCGATCGACGCTGAGGCGACCGCGCGCGAACTGGGGTTCCCTTCGATCTTCAGGAACAGCATCGACGCGGTCTCGGACCGCGATTTCGTGGTCGAGCTCGTCTTCGTGGCGGCGCTCGCCGCGGTGCACGCGTCACGGCTCGCCGAGGAGATCGTCCTCTGGACCACGCCGGCCTTCGGCTTCGCCGAGGTCTCGGATGAGCACGCGACGGGGTCGAGCATCATGCCGCAGAAGAAGAACGCCGACGTCGCGGAGCTCGTGCGCGGACGCGCCGGCCGCGCCATCGGCGACGTCGTCGCGGTGCTCACGATCCTCAAGGGCCTGCCGCTCGCGTACGGCAGCGATCTCCAGGAGCAGCGCGTGCCTCTGTATGACGCGGCCGCCGTGGCCGCCGGCCTCGACGCGCTCGCGCTCGTGGTGCGTGGCCTGCATGTCCACCGCGACCGGATGAAAAGGGCGACCGACGTCGGCATGCTGACCGCGACGGACCTGGCGGACCATCTCGCGCGCGCCGGTGTCCCGTTCCGGGAGGCGCACGAGGTCGTCGGACGCGTCGTGCGGGCAAGGCTCGCCGACGGCAAGGGACTGGAAGGCCTGACGCTCGACGAGCTCCGGAAGCACGACCCGCGCTTCGGGGCCGACGCGGTCGCGGATCTGGGCGTGGAGAGATCGATCGCATCGCGGCGGTCACCGGGCGGAACGGCGCCGGAGCGCGTGCGCGAGGCGCTGCGGGAAGCGCGCGCGGCGTTCGCGCGATGAGGA
>CAZTAI010000071.1:0-6442 GCA_964611555.1 uncultured Chloroflexota bacterium
GGCGTCCCCTGCAGTGGCAGCGCCACCGTCGCACGCGTCCACTTGCCGGACTCGCTCTCCATCCAGATGCGGCCGCCGTGCCTCTCGACGATCCCACGCGTGATGTAGAGGCCGAGGCCCAGTCCCGGCGTGCGCCGCGTCTCCGCTTCGGCGGTCCGGTAGAACAGGTCGAACACCTTCGCGAGCTGGTCCTGCGGTATCCCGATGCCGCTGTCCTCGATCACGATGCGAGCCTCGTCCCCCTCCGTAGTGACCCTGGCCGTGACGTCGCCGCCCGCGGGCGAGTACTTCATGGCGTTGTCCAGGAGATTCGCGACCACCTGCTCCAGGTGATCGCGGTCGCCGGCGATCACGGGATCGCCTCCGTTCGCGTCGACCTTGAGCGTGTGCGCCGGTGTCGCGAGGCGCATCTGTTCGGTGACCTCGCGCACGAGATCGGCCACGTTCACCGGCGCGATGCGGAACTCGAGGCGGCCGGATTGGATGCGCGAGACGTCGAGCAGCTCCCGGACGAGCCGCCCCAGCTTGGAGGACTGGTCCTGGATGACGTTGAGCTGGCGCACCAGGCGCTCGAGGTCCTGCCGCCACGCGGGATCCTCGGGCGGCGCGGTGCGCAGCCTTTCCTCCAGCGACCGGACGGCCAGCTGCGCGAACCCTGAGACGGCGGTGATGGGCGTCCGAAGCTCGTGCGAGGCGATCGAGAGGAACTGCGACTTCAGCTCGTCCAGCTCCTCGAGCCGCGTGATCCTGCGCAGGAGCTGGCGGCGCTCGACCCCTCGACGCACCGTCGCGCGCAGCTCCTCGGGATCGCTGGGCTTGATGAGGTAGTCGTACGCGCCCTCGCGGAGCGCGGCCAGGGCGCTCTCGAGCGAGGCATACCCGGTCAGCATCACCGACACGGTCGCCGGCGTGACCTCGCGGACCGCCGCGAGGATGTCCTGCCCGCTCATATCCTCGAGCCGCAGGTCGGTCAGGACCACGTCGTAGTCGTGCTCGCGCAGGAGCTCGATGGCGCGCTCCCCGGTCAGGGCCGTGTCGATGACATACCCGTCCATCTTGAGGATCGCCTCCATAGTGATGAGGACGTTCTCCTCGTCGTCCACCACGAGCACGCGGCCGTTCATGCGGCCGACCCCGAACGAGCCAGGCCGCCGGTGAGGGGAGTCTCCTTCGACGGCCCGTCGACCGGTAGGACGATGGTGAAGACCGTTCCCCGGCCGACGACGCTCCGCACCTGGAGCGTCCCGCCGTGCGCCTGCACGATCCCGGACGAGACCCAGAGGCCCAGGCCGCTTCCCTTCGCGCCCTTCGTCGAGAAGAAGGGCTCGAAGACGCGCTGGAGATGCTCCTCGCTGATGCCGACGCCCGTGTCGCGCACCTGGAGCTGAACGCTGCGGCCGCTCGGCAGGCCGATCACGGCGCCGCCGATCACGGTGGTGCTGATGGTGACGGTGCCGCCCTGGGGCATGGAGTCCGCGGCGTTCAGGAGGAGGTTGAGGACGACCTGCTTCAGCTGGTCGCTGGAGGCACGGATGACGGGCAGCTCGGGGTCGAGGCGCTTGTCGAGCTTCACGCCGCGCTCCCGGAGCCGTTTGGCCAGGAGCGCCTCGGCCTCCTCGATGAGGCCGTTGACGTGGGTCTGCCCCATCTCGGGCTGCGGCTTGTAGAAGCCCAGCATCTCGCGGAGGATCCGCGACATCCGCGCCGTCTCCTTCCGCGCGATGTCCAGGAAGTTGCGATCGGGGTGCCCCTCCGGGATGCGCTCCAGCAGGACATAGAGCGAGTTCTGGATCGCCTCCAGCGGGTTGTTCAGCTCGTGCGCGATGGATGCCGCAAGTCGTCCGGTCGCCGCGAGCTTCTCCGAGTCGAAGAGGATCTGCTCGACGCGGCGGCGCTCGAGCTCGCGGAAGCGTCCGATGTCCTGCAGCGCGGCGACGATGCCGACGACGGCGCCGCGGTGGTCGCGCACCTCGGTCACGGTGGCGGACATCTCGAGCGGCTCTTCGGTCTCGGGGTCGGTGATCGCGAGCTCCCCGGTCTTGCGCTGGCCCGGCTCGAGAGCGAACTGCGAAAGGAACGCTGTCAGGCGCGTCTCGTTGGTGAGCTGCAGCTGCTGGGACCGCGCCGTGACCGCCGCGCGCGCGACCCTACCGCCGAAGAGCCGGAGCGCGGCTGCGTTCATATTCATGGCCTGGTCCTCGCCTCCGAGCACGACGATCGGGTTGGGAACGCTCCGAAGGACGAGCTCCAGGCGGTCGCGCTCGACACGTACGGCCTCGTCTGCGCTCTGCAGCTGCTGCTGCCCGCGGGCCAGCTCCTCGGCCACGTGGCGCAGGCCGGTCACGTCCTTGAGGACCGACACCGTGCCCCGGCTGCCGTCGCGGTAGTTCGTCGCGGGCTTCGCGATGACCTCGTACACGATCTCGGTACCCTCGGCCGGGTCGACGAGCGTCACCTCGCGAGCGGCCGCGCCGCCGGCCGGCTCGAGCTTCCAAGACGAGAGCGCAGCGGTGAAGAGGAAGTTGTTCATCCAGACGGCGTGCCGGCGGCCCGCGCTGTCATCCTCGCGGGCGAGGAACAGGCGCTCGGCGGGCATGTTGCGCAGGCCGATCTCGTTCCCCTCGTCCGTGAGGACGACCGGGTCCTGCTGCGCGTTCACCATCCACCACAGCCATTCCTTCTCGACCGCGTCGGAGTCGCCCGCTTCCCTCGTCTCGGCCGCGTCGCGCGCGCGTGTGAGGACGTCGCGGGCGCGCCCGGTGACCGCGGCCAGCGAGCGAAGCTCCTGGCTACCGAACGGCTGAGGCCGCGAGAGCACCACAACGCCGAGCGGCTCGTTGGTGGAGGTGCGCACGGGTACCACGACCGCGCGCTCGAATCCGGCCTCGAGGAGGATCGAGCGCGAGATGTGGTGAAGGCGCGGATCGCGGGCGATGTTGTCGACGCGGACGGGCTCGCCGGCCTCCAACGCGTCTACGAGAACGCTGGGGTGCTCGGTGGTGGGGATCTCGAGCGCGTCGACCAGCTTGGCCGACACGTTGAAGCCGGAGGCGCCGCGGAGAACGCCGCGTACGGGGTCGTACAAGACGACGAGGCCGCGGTCGCAGCCGAACGCGCGAGCTAGGTCGTCCAGCATCGGGACGACCGCCTCTGTCATCCCTTCGCGGGTGGCCCGGTCCGCGCGCTGCGGCCGGTCGAGGATGTCGGTCAGCTAAAGACCCCCTTTTGCTCGGGCTAGCTCCCCCGACCCTCGCGCTCGCGCTCACGCTGCGGCAGCGCGGGGCGCGCGACGGGCTGGCTGAGACCGAGGGCCTCGGCGTACCGGAGGTACGTGTCGATCGACGCTACGACGACGCGGGCCTCGACGGTGATCAGGTCGATCCCCACGAGGGACACCCGGACCCAGGCGTCGATGACGATGCCCTTATCAAGGATGCGGTCCAGGACATCGATGAGGCTGGTGCCACCTGCTGCGCGTTCGACGGGCATTGTCCCCTCCTACCTTTTGCGCGTGGGTCCGCTGGGTGGTCTCGCGACGTTGGGCCGTTTTGCGGACCCGAGCTGCTGCTCGAGCGATCGGATCCGATCCTCGAGTCGCTTGAGCTCCCCCGCCCCACCGCCGGGCGAGACGAGGTTGCGGTCGTGACGCCACCAGTTCAGTCCGATCTGCTCGGCCTTGTCGATCGAGCAGACCAGGAGCCTGATGCGGATCGTGAGGAGCTCGACGTTCGCCAGCGACACGCTGATGTCGCCCGCGATCACGAGCCCCTTGTCGAGGACGCGGTCGAGGATGTCGATGATGCTGACCGAGGGCTGTTGCTGGAACGGCCGGCGTCCCTCGAGCGTCATACGAGGTCGCCCAACGGGCCAAGCTTCATCGATAGCTCCTCTCGGCGAAGTCCAAATCGCGACGCCATCTCGGTCATCTTGCTGTCGAGGCGCTCGAGCGCGATACCTACCCGCTCGACCTCTTCCTCGGTGAGCGTCCCGTGCTGCATCCGCCGCACGGCCTGACGCTCGAGCAGCTGGCGCACGAACTCGACGATCGTCAGGACGAGCTTGGCCAGGCCACGCTCGACCTCGTCGGGGTCCACGTTGACGCGCTCAGGGAGGTCGGCCTTGACGCGCTCGAACTCGCTGCGCACCGCGGCGGCCTCCTCTTCTAATAGGGACTTACTCATGGCACCCGGCCCGCTCGGCACGTTGCGTGCCGATCGGTCGGTAGGTAGGTCGCTTATGGCGCCGCCGGTCGCTCCGAGCCGTCGCATCCGGTCGACCGAGGTGAGGGCCACGTTGAGGCCGAGGTAGATCAGGTCCACGTCGGCGACGGAGATGGTCGCCTCGCCGTCCAGGACCACGCCCGTGTCCAGCAGCCGGTCGGCGATGTCGAGCAGGGTGACGCTGTCGTTCCCGGTCAGGAGGTTCATTCGGCCGCCCCGCTCGAGCGGTACGGCGGCCAGGGCCCGGTCGAACGCAGCTCGTACCCGCGATCGTGCCAGTCGGCGTTGAAGCGCCGGATGGTTTCCTCGAGCCGGTGCTCGTCCTCGCGCCGGACGAGGTAGGTCGTGCGAGCCACGAGCTCGCCGGCCTCCTGCACCACAGGCTCTTCGAAGCCGTGCCGGCTGACGCGGGCGAGCATCTCGTGCGCCGAGCCGACCGCGGCCTGGTCGAGGCCGCCCAGCTCCGCGCGGCGCGAGGTCTCGGCGCCCTTCTGCTCGAGATACCGGCGGCCGACACCGCCGCTGTCGTGCTGCTTGTGGGCGACCGCGTCCCTCACCTGGGAGAGATGCTCTCCGGCCTGCGCCAGGTCGCGGTAGAGACCGACGACCCACTCCGCCTGGCCGCGCACGCCCACGAGCTTCGCGCGGAGCTCCTCGGCACGCGTGCGCAGCATCTCGCGGACGCGGTCCTCGGTCGTGAAGATCGTGGCGAAGGGCACGGGCAGCACCGCGTCGAGCGAGGCGTGCGCCGCCGCGTTGACCGTCTGATGGGTCGTTGCGCGCGGGGTGAGCCACTCCTCGTCGCTGACGCTCTGGTCGATGGCGGCCTGGCCGTACGACTCCTCCGGGACGTCGGACACGACCGCCGCGAGGCCGGATCCGGTGATGGCGCGGAGCTCGCCCTGCTCGAGGCCCTTGGGCTTGCTGCGCTCGATCCAGCGGGCGGCGTCCTCGGCGCCGATGGCGTACATGTACACGAGCGTGCGTGTCGCGGTGCGAGCGCTCACCGGAGCTCGTCCGGCATCTCGATGTACACGCGGCGGCCGGACGCGGCCGGCTCGTCGGCGCGCTCCTCCAGCTCTTCGCGCATCTGCTGCTTGTGCCGGTCACGGAGCTGGCGGAGGCGCGCCAGGAGCACGCGCTCCTGCGCGACGTAGGCGTCCTCCTCGAGGCGCCCCTCTTCGAGCTCGATCTGGAGGCGCAGCAGCTCTTCCTTGACCGGCTCCTCGCTGTTGTATTCGGCCTCCGCGACCTCGACGACCTTCGCGATGCAGTAGCGGATCCCGGCGGCGGGTAGCGTGAGCGGGAGGCCGAGCAGCTTGAAGAGCACTAGACGCCCGCGGACCGCTCTAGCGAGAGGCGGATGGTGACGAAGTTGTACGGCGGCCACGGGCCTGTGTACTTGAAGGTGAGCTTGCCCTCGTAGCGCTTACCGATCTCCTGGACCTGCTGGTCGAAGGAGTCGGCCTTCTCGCGCGCGACCAGGAACGCGGCATTCATGATCATCTTGTCGCCGATGACCTTGTTAGATCGGGACGCGATGGCCGCGTCCTGTAGCTCGGCGTAGATCTCGCGCACGTACGAGTCGCTCCGCTCAACGAGAGCCTGCTCCACGAGGCGCCCGAGCTGCATTCGGGCGAAGTAGGTGGAGCGCGCCTGGTCGCCGGTGATCTCCTCCTTGAGCCGCCGGATCTCCTCGTTCTCTTCTTCGATCTGCTTGAGCACCGCGTCGCGGTCCCAGTTCACTTTCAGGCCGTACTCGAGCTTGCCCTTCATTTTGTCGAGCACGTCGCGCAGCGCGTCGTAGGTGTCCTTGAGGAACTCTTTGGTGTCATCCTCGGTCTTGAACAGCGTGCCGAAGCTCATGGGCACTGGCGTGAACCCGACCTCGATGAGCACCTCGTTCACGTGCTCGTGGGCGAGAGCGTTCTCGCGTGTCGGGTCGTACACGACGAGTGGCGTCTTGCTGACGACGGCCGCGAGATCGCGGTAGTGGACGGTGAAGACCTCGTCGCTGCGGCCGCCGATACCGATCTTCCCGAACGGCCGCGGCTCCGCGGTCTCGATGATCGAGTAGACGTAGACACCGTCGCCGGTCGGCGTTTCGGCTACCGCGGTGGACCCTCGCTCCTCGGCCAATTCCAGCCACCCCCTGCGCTGTAAGTGGTCAGATCTCAGCGAGATCTGACCGTCTTGCTCCGCCCGGCTTCGCCGGGACGTAG
>CAZTAI010000071.1:6542-8523 GCA_964611555.1 uncultured Chloroflexota bacterium
CGCGAGTTCCTCGAGGACTGGGCGCTCTGCAAGCTCAGCCCGGGCATCAACTTGATCGCGCTGACGGCGCTGGTGGGGACGCGGCTCGCCGGTACGCGGGGGCTCGTCGTCTCGGTGCTGGCGATGTTGCTGCCGGCCGGCGTGATCACCGCGGCCATGACGGCAGGCTACGGCGAGACGCGCGATCACCCGCTGGTCGTGGCGGCGTTCGCGGGCGCGGGTCCGGTCAGCGCGGGCATGGCCGGCGGGGTCGCCATCACCTTCGCGCGCCAGGCGGTCCGGCGCGGCTGGCGCGGAGCGGCGGACTGGACGTACATGGGCCTCGCCGTCGCCGCGGGCCTCTTCACCGGCGTGCACACGCTCGCGCTGATCGCGATCGGGCTCGCCGTCGGTGGTCTCTTCCTCCGCGGCGAGACGACGCGCGCGTCTGGCGACCCGGGGACCTAGTGGATCCGATCGCGCTGTTCCTCTCGGTGCTGAAGGCGTCGGCCTTCTCCGTTGGTGGACTCGCCAGCCTGCCGCTGCTGCGCGACGAGCTGGTGATCCCCGGCTTCGTCACGGAGCAGGAGGTCGTGGAGTCGCTGGCGATCGGCCGCCTCTCGACGGGGCCCAACGGGCTGTACGTCGTGAGCCTCGGGTACTTCGCCTACGGCTGGGTCGGCGCGGCGCTCGCACTGCTCGCGGCGATGCTTCCGCCGCTGCTCATCGTGCCCGCGGCCGCGCTGATCAGGCGGCAGCTGCTATCGCCATGGGCGGCCGGGATGGTGCGCGGGGTCACGCTGTCGACGTGTGGTCTGCTCCTCGCCACGGCGTACGCGCTCCTGGCGCCCGGCACGACGATCGCGAGCGTGCCGCTCTGGCAGATCGCGCTTGCGCTCGGTGCTGCCGCGGTCGCGATGCACGGCCGCACGCACCCGGCGCTGATGATCCTCGGCGGCGCGGCCATCGGTCTCGCTGTCGGCCGCTAGACCCGCTCTAAGACTTCGTAGTGGATAGAGCGGCGCAGCGAGAGGGGACCGCTCTTGAACGGCAGCAGCTTCGGGCGCTCGCCCCGGCGATACCCGTCGTAGCGCGAGCTCGTCCGGGCGTACTCGTCGAGCGCGCGGAGGTCGCCGACTACGTTCTGATGCCAGACGTTCCCCCGCCTGAGCGACCGGAACAGGCCGGCTTCCTTCACTCGCTCGACAGCCTGGTCCGACGCGGTGTCGCGCATGTCGGCGTCCTCGCTCTGCTTCAGATGAGCGCGAACGCGGCCGCGCGCGACGATGCGGGGGATGCGGCTGGCGTCAGGGCGCGCGTCGAATAGAAGTCCGCGCGGCTTCAGCGCCCTATGCGCTCGCTTGAGGGCATCGACCATGCCCTTCACCGGAACGCATCAGAGCGACCACGAGAGGATCGCGAGGTCGAAGCGTTCGCGGCCGGTGTTCAGCTCGCGAGCGTCGGCCACGCGGAACTCGAGGTTCTTGATGCCCTCGCGCTTCGCCTTCTCGCGCGCCATGTCGATGGCGGGGGGGTAGGGATCCACTCCGACCACGTGCTTGGCGACACGGGCGGCGTCGAAAGCGAGCCGGCCGTTGCCCGTGCCGATGTCGATGACGCTCTTCCCGCGGAAGATGCGCGCCCCGCCGAACGCCCCGATCTCGCGGCCGCTCCTGGGATGCCGCGAGACGATGACGAAGCGGCCCGAGGGTGTGTCGCACTCGCAGACGGTCACCGGCTTCGCGCTCACGCGAGCGCCTGGAGGACCGATAGGTCGGACTCGCGCTCGAAGTGGAGGATCCGTTCCGCCGCGCCGCGCGCATCGGGCACCCCGGCCGCCATCTCCACGAAGCGGTCGATGAGCGCGTCGCGCCGGACGGGGTTCTCGGGCTCTCCGAGGGCGTGGTCGACCCGCTTCTTGAGCACGCGGCCGTCGCGCAGGGTGACCTCGACCGCGGCGGGCCAGCTCTTCGGGTACTCGGCGTCGAGTGACGGGTCGCGG
>CAZTAI010000072.1:0-8358 GCA_964611555.1 uncultured Chloroflexota bacterium
ACGATCACGATCCGCGTCACGACCGGATGCGGTCGGCGCAGCCGCGTGTACGTCACGACGAGCGCGATCGACACTGCGAGGAGCAGCGGGATCTGGACGAACCAGTGCAGCGGATCGGCCCCATCGACGACGAGCGCGTAGATCACCGATCCCGCGAGGAAGCCGCTGCAGAGGCCGATGACCGCGTACACGCCGGCGTTGCGGACCGGATCGCGGAGCGCGAGCAGCAGCCCCAGGCCGAGCGCGAGCAGGATCGCCCCGAGCATGCGCTCGTAGACCGCGTGATACGGCGGGAAGAAGAAGGCCTGCGGGAAGGCGAGCGAGAGAGCGACCGGGGCCATGAACAGGACGGCGCAGACGATGCCGACGGCTCGCGCGCCTCGCAGCGTCGTCGTGTCCACGTGACCAGATCCATGCACGCGCGCGAAGTTACCAGCCCACAATGGAGCCGTGATCTCCCCACCCGTCCGGGCGCTGCCACGACCCGTCGAACGGACCGCCTTCGCGACGCTCCTGTCGGCGCTGCTGCCCGGACTGGGCCAGCTCTACCAGGAGCGCTGGGTGCGCGGAGCCCTGATGCTGCTGCTCCCGCCGCTGGTCCTAGCCCTCATCGCGGCGTTCGCACTGATCGCGGCGCCCGTGGCCGAGATCGTCATCCGGAGCGCATCGCTGGTCGCGGTCCTGCTGGTCGGCACTCTCTTCGCGTACCACGCGGCCGTGGTGATCGACGCCTTCGCGGGGAGATCCGGCGCGATGCGGGCCTACCGTCCAGCGGATCTCGCCATCGCGGCGGCGGTCCTCCTCGGGCTGGCTCTTGCCTACTACCCCATCTACCAGCAGTCCCGGGCCTGGGCCGGTGTGGTGACCGCGGTCTTCGATCTTCCGGATCGGACCGTGGGCGTGGGAACGCCGTCCGCGGAGACGAGCGCGCCGGGCTGGTCCGAGCGCGAGCGGCTGAACGTGCTCTTGCTCGGGGTCGATACGCGCCAAGAGCGGGCCGAGACAGCTAACACGGACACGGTGATCGTTCTCAGCCTCGATCCCGTGAGCAACACGGCGGCGATGCTCTCGATACCCCGTGACACGCTCGTCAACATCCCCGGGGTCGGCCCGGACAAGGTGAACTCGGCATACGCGCACGGCGGCACCGGGTCACGGGGCGCGGAGCTGGCGCGTCGCACGATCGAGGGATTCCTCGACATCCCCATCCACAGCTACGCGCTCATCGACTTCGTCGCGTTCCGGTCCACCATCGATGCTGTTGGCGGCGTCATCGTCGACGTGCGGCGGCCGCTACGCGACGAGCACTTCCCCACAGCGGACTTCGGCGTCGAGCGGCTGCGCTTCCTCGCGGGCCCTCAGCTCATGGACGGCGAGGAGGCGCTGAAGTACGCGCGATCGCGCCACGACAGCAACGACTTCAGCCGCGCGCGACGGCAGCAGGCGGTGATCTTCGCGCTTCGCGCGAGCCTGGCGCGTGCCGGCATCTTCCGGCTGCCGGCGATCGTCGAGGACGTCGGACCACTTGTCCGCACCACGTTCGACCCGGGCGACGTCCTGCGGCTTGCGCGCACCGCTCTCGCGGTGGACACGAGCGACATCCGGAGCGAGGTGCTCCTGCCATGCGGAGGCGACGAGCCGCGTTGCGAGCTCACCGAGGAGAACTCGCCGACCGGCTACTACCTCATTCCTGATAAGGACAAGGTGCGGGCGCTCGTCGCCGATATCTTCGCGAAGCCCGCGGGGTCGTCCTCGAACTAGGCCTTCGCGGTGCCTGTGTATATCGGCGTGACCCAGTCGCGGTAGCGGGGCTCATCGCCGCGGACGGACCGGAAGTACACGTCCCGGATCTTCGCGGTGATCGGTCCGACCTCGCCGTCGGCGATGGCCCGGTGGTCGATCGACGCGACCGGTGAGATCTGCGCCCCGGTGCCGCACAGGAACACCTCGTCGGCGATGTACAGCTCGGTGCGATCGATCTGCCGGGTCGCGACCGGGATGCCCTCGTCCATGGCGATCCGCAGGATGCTGGTCCGGACGATGCCCTCGAGGATGTTGTCGGTGCCGGGGGGCGTGATAAGGAAGCCGTCGCGGACCATGAACAGGTTCTCCGCGCTGCCCTCCGAAACGTGGCCGTCCTGCGTAAGGACGATGGCTTCGTCGAAGCCGGCTTCCTGCGCCTCGGTCTTGGCGAGGGCCGCGTTCACGTATGACCCGGTGATCTTGCTGCGCGCCGGGATGGCGTTGTCGTCGGTCCTGCGCCAGGACGAGACGCCGCACGAGATGCCGCGATCGATGTCGATGTAGGTACCGAACGGCACGGCGAACATCAGGAAAGCGTCGTCCAGGTCGTGCAGGCGTACACCGATGAGCTCGCTCGACTTGTACGCGACCGGACGCACGTAGGTGTCCTCGCGATACCCGCACTTCCGGATCAGCTCGACGGTCATGTCGACCAGCTCCGGCACGCTGTAGGCGAGGGTGATCTTCATCACGCGGCAGGACTTGTGGAGCCTCGTGAAGTGCTCTTTCAGGTGTAGCCCGTAGAGCTGCTCGTGCGACTGGTTCCAGTACGCGCGGATCCCCTCGAAGACGCCGGTGCCGTAGTTGAACGCGTGGGTCATGACGCTGATCTTCGCGTCCGCGATCGGGACCATCTTCCCTTCGACGAAGGCCCAGGCGTTCCGGGGAGCGGCGCCCCTCCGGAGCTCTGTCGTCGGGCGCACCAGCTCCTTCACCACTAGAGCTCTCCTCCTCCAAGGAACAAGATCTGGAACAGCACGCTGGCGGGGATGCCAGCCTCGCTAGAGCGCACAGCCCGTGCCACGGTTCCGCATTGTGACACGAGGAGCCGGAAGTGACCGCCCTCGGGTTGCTTAAGGAACGAGGTGGGGACTACATTCCGGCCCGGTCTGACCAGAGCGCAGGCTAGAAAGCACCTTTCAAAAGGTGGGAGGTCCGGGTATGGGCAGACGGTCAGTGACTCGCACCATCGCCGGTCTCGTGACCGCGATGCTCGTAGTGGCCGCATGCGGCGGCGCGGCAGGACCGGGTGGCGGAGCAGCGTTCACGCTGACCAAGCCGGTCGAGTTCATCATCAGCACCTCGCCGGGCGGCGGTTCCGACACTTACGCGCGGATCATGCAGGGGATCATCGAGACCGAGAAGCTGACGACCCAGTCGGTAACACCGGTCAACAAGGACGGTGGCTCCGGCGCGGTCGCCTTCAACTACGTCTTCGAAAAGAAGGCCGACGCGCACGTCATCTTCATCACCCTGAACAGCTTCTTCCTCACCATGGCGATCCAGAAGCTCCCGTACCAGGCGAGCGACTTCACTCCCATCGCGAACTTGGCCCTTGACCCGTTCTTCCTCTGGGTCGCCAACGACAGCCCTTGGAAGACGGCGCAGGACTTCATCAAGGCCGCACAGGCTGAAGAGCTGGCCGTCATCGGGACGGGATCGAAGCAGGAGGACGAGGTCCTCTTCCGGACGATCCAGAAGGCGCACAGCACGAAGCCGTTCCGCTACGTGTCCGAGACAGGCGGCGGCAAGGTCGCCGCGGCTCTCGCCGGCAAGCAGGGCGGGGTCGTGGCCACCCTCAACAACCCGAGCGAAGGTCTACCCCTCTACGAGGGCGGGTCGCCGAAGATCCGTCCGATCTGCGCGTTCCTCGCCGCGAGCCCAACGGAGGGCACGTTCAAGGACCTCCCGACCTGCAAGTCGCAGGGCCTCAACGTGGAGCCCTACTTCAACACCCGCGCGATCATGGCCCCTCCGGGCCTGACCGCAGCCCAGCAGCAGTACTGGGTGGACGTGTTCAAGAAGGTCTCCGAGAGCACGGTGTGGACCGACTTCGTCAAGAAGAACGCCCTCACCCCCGACTTCAGGTCGGGCGACGAGTTCAAGAAGCTCATCGCGGACCTCGACAAGCTCCACCGCGACATCGCGACGGAACAGGGCTGGATCCAATAGGCGTTTGAAGCCGTACGAGCTTGCGACGGCGGCGGCCCTCATCGTGGTCGCCGCCGTCGCCATGTTCGACACGCGGAGTGGCGCTCTCCCTGATCCGACCGGCGTTGCGCCGGGCGGCCTGCGGGGCGGGTGGTACCCGTTCTGGTCGGCGGCGATCATGGCCACCGCCGGCTTCTACGTGCTCTACCTCGCGCTGACCACGCCACAGGTGGTCCAGGGAGCGTTCCGGGGCAGGGCGGCCGTCATCGATGCCGTTCGGTTCGTCGTCCCGATGATCGTGGCGACCGTCCTGATGCAGGAGAGGTGGCTCGGCTTCTACCTAGGTAGCGGCGTGTTCATCGCCTACTACGCCGGCGTGACCGCACGTTATCGCTGGTACTGGGCGGTCGTGGCCGGGGTCGCGATACCTCTGGCGCTCTATCTGGCGTTCGAGGTCGGTTTCCGCGCGCTCTTCCCTAAGAGCTTCCTCTACCCCGGCCTCTTGTTCTGATGGAGGTCCTCGGCTCCCTCGGCGGTGGCTTCGCCATCGCGCTGCAGCCACAGAACGTCGCATTCCTCGTCGCGGGATGCGTCCTCGGACTCATCATCGGCGTGCTTCCCGGGCTCGGCGGCACCAGCGGCGTCGCGATCCTGCTCCCTATCAGCATCTACATCGCCGCGGACAACACCCCCACTACTGCGATCATCTTCCTCGCCGGGATCTACTGGGGTGCGCTCTTCGGCGGCGTCATCACGTCGATCCTCTTCAACATCCCGGGCGAGCCCTGGGCGGTCGCGCTCCTCTTCGACGGGTACCCGCTGGCGAAGACGAAGGGGAAGCCCGGCGTCGCCCTGTCCAGCTCTTTCCTCGCGTCCTTCGTCGGTGCCTTCTTCGCCCTGGTGCTTCTCACGTTCCTGGCCAAGGAGCTGGCCGACGTGGCCCTCCGATTCGGGCCGGCGGAGCTTTTCGCGATCTTCATCATCTCCTTCGCGACGCTCGTGGGTCTCGGCGCGGAGTCGCCCGCGAAGGCACTGATGATGCTGGCCTTCGGGCTTCTCCTGGGCGCGGTCGGGTTCGACACCGTCAGCGGCGAGCCACGCCTGGCCTTCGGGCAGATCGAGATGCTCTCGGGGATCCCGTTCGTGCCGGTGACCATCGGGCTGTTCGGGATCGGCGAGGTCATCGCGAACGCGGAGGAAGCGGGGATCGGGTACGTCGAGAAGATCAGCGCCAAGGTCGGCCTGAAGGACGTCCTCGAGGCGCTCCGCGCCCTCAAAACGCGGATCTGGCTGGTCATCGCCAACGGCGTGCTCGGGTTCTTCTTCGGCGCCATGCCCGGCCACGGCGCGACCGCAGGCTCGTTCCTGGGTTACGGCCTGGCCCGGCAGTGGTCCAAGAACAAGGAGGACTTCGGGAAGGGCGAGATCTCCGGGATCATGGCGCCGCAGGCCGCGGCTGATGCATCCGCCGTCGGCGCGATGGTGCCCATGCTCGCCCTGGGTGTTCCTGGCTCACCGACCTCGGCCGTCCTGATGGCCGGCCTGTTCATCTGGGGTCTCCAACCCGGACCGCTGCTCTTCACCACGCACGCCGACTTCGTCTGGGGCCTGATCGCAAGCATCTACCTGGGGCACCTGATCACGTTCGTCCTGTGCCTCATAGCCGTGCCTCTCCTGGCCATGATCATGCGAGCGCCGCACGGCGTCCTGACGCCTTTCATCATCGTGGTCTCTCTGATCGGGGCCTACTCGTTCAACAACTCGATGAAGGACGTCTTCATCGCGGTGATCTTCGGGCTGATCGGCTACTGGCTCCGGAAGATGAAGTACCCGCTCGCGCCGCTCGTGGTCGCACTCGTCCTCGGCGACTCCACCGAGCGCGAGCTCCGCAAGGCGCTGATCGCCAGTGGCGGCGACCCATCGGTCTTCGTGACGAGCCCGGTGTCGGCGGTGATCCTCGCTCTCTCGGTGATCATCCTGCTCCTGCCGTTCCTCGGTCAGCTCCGTCGCCGACGCGCCGCGACACCCTAGGCCCGGGCCACCTAGGATCGACCCGTGTCACTGACCCTCGACGTCGTGCTGCTGCTCGTCTCGTTCGCGGTGATCCTGCTCGGTGCCGAGCTGTTCACCAACGCGATCGAGTGGTTCGGCCGAAAGCTCGGCCTGGGTACCGGGATGGTCGGCAGCGTCCTCGCCGCGGTGGGCACCGCGCTCCCGGAAACGATGATCCCGGTCATAGCGCTGGTGTTCGTGGGCGGCGCGGCGGCCGAGGGGATCGGCATCGGCGCGATCCTCGGTGCCCCTTTCATGCTTTCGACCGCGGCGATGTTCGTGACCGGCACAGCAGTGCTGATCTTCGCCCGCCGCGGCCGGCGCGCCAAGACGCTCAAGATCGATCAGCGGATCGTCGGCCGCGACCTGCGCTTCTTCCTGGGCATGTACATCACCGCTATCGTCCTGGGACTCCCCCTCTACGACAAGCCCGAGTGGCTGCGGATCGGCGCGGGCGTGGCTCTCGTCGCGGCGTACGTCCTCTACGTGTACCGCACGTCGCAGGACCCGCACGGCGAGCACGAGGGCGATGAAGAGCTCAACCCACTGCGGCTGCAGCCGAACCTGACGACCCCGCACATGCAGGTCGTCGTCGCGCAGCTGGTGGTGTCTCTCGCGGCCATTGCCGGCGGAGCCCAGCTCTTCGTGCGCGAGATCACGGTGCTCTCGCCGGTGTTCGGCATCACGCCGCTGGTGCTCTCGCTGGTCATCGCGCCGCTGGCCACCGAGCTTCCCGAGAAGTTCAACAGCGTGCTCTGGGTGAGGCAACGGAAGGACACGCTCGCCATGGGCAACATCTCGGGCGCGATGGTGTTCCAGTCATGCATTCCGGTGGCGGTCGGGCTCTGGTACACGCCCTGGGTGCTCGATCAGGCTGCTATCGCCTCCGCGGTGATCGCGGTCCTCGCCGGCCTGCTGCTGCAGGTCTTTCTGCGCGGAGGCAACCTGCTCTCGGGCGGCCAACTGGCTTTCTTCGGTCTCTTTTACGCGGCGTTCATCGTGTACGTGGTGGGCTTTTACCAGGGTCCGGTGCCGGCGATCCACTGAGCGCGGTCCGACCACTGCGGCTAGATCGCGCCGGCGACTAATATCATCGGCGACCGCTCACCGGCAGTTTTCTTCGGTCGGCGGCACTGAGAGGGAGGGGACCCACGCATGAAGCGATCCATCACGCTCGTCCTCCTGGCCGGCCTTGTCGCGTCCGCCTGCGGCGGCGTCGGGCTGCCAGGCTTCGGCACAGGACCGAAGGTCGGGATGGTCACGGACATCGGCCAGCTCGAGGACAAGTCATTCAACGAGTTCTCCTGGAAGGGTGTCCAGGACGGCGCCAAGGCCATCGGTGGCACCGCTACAGCGGTCGTCACGAAGGACACGGCCGACTACGCTGCGAACATCCAGAGCCTCATCGACCAGAAGTTCGACGTCATCGTGACGGTCGGATTCCTGATCGGGACCGACACGCTCAAGGCCGCGCAGGCCAACCCCACGATCCAGTTCTTCGGCGTCGACCAGTTCGTGGCGCCGCCGGCACCGGCCAACTACCAGGGCCTGCTCTTCGCGGAGAACCAGGCCGGCTACCTCGCCGGCATCGTCGCGGCGAACATCACCAAGACCAACAAGATCGGCGCTGTAGGCGGCGTCTCCGCAGTTCCGCCGGTCGTGGCGTTCATCGAGGGCTACCGGGCTGGGGCAAAGGCCGAGAAGCCCAACATCGAGGTGATCGTCAACTACACCGAGAGCTTCACCGAGCCTGAGAAGGGCGACGCCTCCGCCAAGGCCATGATCAGCCAGGGCGCGGACGTCATCTTCCAGGTGGCCGGTCTGACTGGCGCTGGCGCCCTCCGGGCCGCATGCTCGGCGAACGTCTGGGGCATCGGCGTCGACGTGGACCAGTACCTCAGCCTCCCCGACGCGCAGAAGTGCATCGTCACCAGCGCCGAGAAGAAGCTCCAGATCGCCACAGCGGACGCGCTCAAGCGCTGGAAGGACTCCGGCAAGCAGACGGACAACTTCTTCAACGACGCCAAGAACGACGGCATCGGCGTCTCGCCGATCCGGAACACCGAGCTACCGGCCGGCGTGCAGGCGAAGCTGGACAAGGCACTCGCGGACATGAAGGCCGGCACGCTCAAACCACCCTCGACGAAGTAGCGAACACCTCTCGCAGATGAGCGAAGAAGAGCGGGCCGCCACCGAGGCGGCCCGCTCTTCGCTTCCCGTCGAACGCGCACCAGCGCTCGAGATGCGCGGCATCACCAAGCGTTTCCCGGGCACGCTTGCCAACGACCACATCGACCTCAGCGTCCACCCAGGCGAGATCCACGCGCTCCTCGGCGAGAACGGCGCGGGCAA
>CAZTAI010000073.1:0-8330 GCA_964611555.1 uncultured Chloroflexota bacterium
GCTTCGGCCAGCTCCGAGCCGTGGTCCTGGTGCAGCTCCTGTCGATCCCGTTCGCCCTCGTCGCCGGCGTCGCTCCGCTCGCGTTCGTCGCCGCTGGAGCCCTGACGATCCGCGCCGGGCTCATGTACGGATCGTCGTCCACCTACCGCGCCTACACGCTCTCGTCGTTCAGCCCGGCCGAGCGCGCCGGGGTCAGCGCCGTGCTGACCATCGGCTGGAGCGCCACCGCGGCCCTGGGATCCGTGTTGTCGGGCGCGGTGCGCACGCAGCTGGGCGATGCCGGGTGGACGGTGAACCTCGCGACGCTAGCGGTCGCGTACGTCGCCGCCGCGGTGCTCACGCTGCGCCTCTTCGGGACGCACGAGCCGAGCGGTGACACCGCGACCGACGCGCTCTCTGGGAGACTGCCCGCGTGACGAGCACACCCCGCGAGACCGTTGCGCTGGCCCTCCGCACCGCGCTCGCGCAGGCAGCGGCGGATCTGGGCTGGGGCGATGAGGTAGCTGCAACGCCGGTCGCGGTCGAGCGGCCGGCGGAGGCCGCGCACGGCGACTACGCGACCGGCGTCGCGATGAAGCTCGCCAAGCCCCTGCGGCGTCCGCCGCTCGAGATCGCTGAGGCGATCCGCCAGCGGGTCCCGCCCACGGTGGGGATCGGATCCGTCGAGGTAGCGAAGCCCGGCTTTGTGAACGTCCGGCTCGCCGATGAGTGGGTCACGAAGCAGGCCGATGCCATCGCGTCAAGCGGCGCCGACTTCGCGCGGACGCAGCGCCTCCAGGGCCAGCGCATCCAGGTGGAGTACATCTCCGCCAATCCCACTGGCCCTATCCACGTCGCGAACGCGCGCGGCGTGATCGGCGACGTTCTCGCGAACGTGCTCGCGTTCGCGGGCGCGGAGGTCACACGCGAGTACTACGTGAACGACAGCGGCAGCCAGGTCGCCGACCTGGGTACGAGCGTGGCCCTCCGGTACCGGGAGCTGTTCGGCGAGAAGGTGACCATCCCGGCTGACGCGTATCCGGCCGACTACGTGATCGACATCGCCAAGCGCATCCGCGAGCTCGAAGGGGAGAAGTACGTTGGGCTGCCCCTCGAGGAGCAAGCCCGACTCCTCGCGCCGAAAGCGATGGACCTCGTCGTCAACGAGTGGCACAGGCGTAGTGCCGAGAAGTTCGGGATCCGCTTCGACCATTGGTACTGGGAGACCTCGATCCTCGGGACCGAGTACTTCAAGGGGACGATCGACCAGCTGCGCGCGCTCGACGTCATCGAGGACCGCGACGGCGCGGTGTGGCTCAAGAGCCGCGAGCTCGGTGAGGACATCGAGTCCGTCGTCATCCGCTCCAACGGCGTTCCGACGTACTTCGGCGTCGACCTCGTCTACCACCGCCAGGCGCTCGTCGATCGGCGGTTCGACAAGAAGATCGACATCTGGGGCGCCAATACGTACGGGCACTCCCTGCGGATGCGCGCGGCCATGAAGGCCTTCGGCCTGGCCGATCGGTGGGAGGTCGTGATCTACCAGTACGTGCGGTTCCTGCACGAGGGCGAGATCCTGGGCATGTCGCGCCGCCGCGGCGACTTCATCGAGCTGGATGCGGTCATCGATCGCGTCGGCGTGGACGTGACCCGCTGGTTCTTCATCCAGACCAGCCCCGAGCGCACGCTCGACTTCGATCTCGAGCTGGCGGTGAAGCAGTCGAACGAGAACCCCGTGTACTACGTCCAGTACGCGCACGCGCGCATCGCGAGCGTCTTCCGGACCGCGACGGAAGCGGGCCTGTCAGCCGATGGGGCTGACGTCTCCCTGCTCGCCGCGCCGGCGGAGGTCGCACTGGTGAAGTCGCTGCTTCGCTTCCCCGAGCTGCTCGAGGACGTTCTGGAGCGGAAGGCCGTGCACCTGCTGACCGTGTACGCGCTCGAGCTCGCCGGCGAGTTCCACGCCTACTACCGCGACCACCGCGTCGTTGGCGAAGACGAGCGCGTCTCGCGCGCGCGGCTCCGCCTCGTTCAGGCGGTGCAGGTCACGCTGCGGCAGGTCCTGGGGCTCATCGGGGTGAGCGCGCCCGAGCGCATGTGACCTTCCTGGCCGGGGCGGTCATCGCCCTGCCCTTCGTCCTGCTCCTTCTGCTCTGGGCCTTGGAGCTGATCCCGACGACAGCGTTGCTGCCACTGATCACGGCCCCGCTGGCGATAAGGCTGGGGGAGGTCCTGTCGCCGCGGTCCGGTGCGCCGCGGAGGGTGGCGGTCCGCGAGGCGCTGATCTTCGCGGTCGCCTTCGCCGCGCTGCTCGCGCTGGGGATCAGCGTCCCGGTCGGAGCGAGCTGAGCCCGACCACCTGCTTAGCCGGCGGGCGCCGGCGCGAGACGAGCCGCGGCGACGGTGCCGAGCGCGTACGCGAGCGCGAGCACGAGGGCCAGCTGCCCGATGACCGGGAGCTGAGTGACGAGGTACACGAGGCTGGCGCCGAGCAGGGCGATGAGCGTGGGCGGTGTCGCCTGTCCCAGACGTGCCAGCGGTCGTAGCGAGAGAGCGGCGTCACCGAGACGCCAGGCCGCTGCCGCGAAGCCGATCGTTGCCACGATGGCGATCAGCACGATGGCGACACCGATCGTCGTGGTGCCGACCTGCAGTAGAGAAGCCGGACCGAGAGCGAACCCGCCGCGGCCTACCGCGACCGCGGCTGCCGTCTCAGGGCGCTCGGCCGTGAACGGGGTCGGCGGTCCCGCGACCACTCCGAGCGTCGCCATGAACAGGAGGAAGAGCGCCGATCCGATGACCGCGAGGAGCGCGCCGCCCAGCGCGAGCGAACGGACGTGCACGCGCCACCCGCCCAGGGTGACGCGGTACGCCGATACGACCGCACCGCGAGCGAACACGAGTGCGGTACCGACCGCGAGCAGCACCAGGAGGTAGCCGGCGGCCTCGCTGAAAGCGATCGCGACCTGGCGCTGAACGGGCACGAACGCACGTACCGCGCCGGGCACGCGCTCCTGGATCTGCGCGATCGTGCGCGCGGCCGGTGGCGGGCGGTCGCCGAAGAAGACCCGAGGCTCGACGGCGCCCGTCCCAGCCGAGCGCGCGCCGGCAGCACCGATGAAGAGCACGAGCCCCAGGACGGCGGCCAGGACGACCGTGACCAGGATCACTCCGGTGCCGCGGTCGCTCATCGTTTCGCGTCTCCAGCCGGCGTGACCAGGGCGTGGGTACCGACGAGGGACCCGAGGCCGAGCAGGGCGAAGGCGAGGACGAGCAGGCCGTCGACGGCGAAGAAAGCGGTCTCCCCGGTCCCCGCCGCGAGCGTGAACACGTTCTCGACAGCGAGGGCGAGGTCCGCGCCGTTGGTCCCGACCGCCCACACGACGTAGGCGAGGCTCGGCACCGCGAGGGCCAGCGCGATCGGCCACTCGTACGGTGAGCGGCGCTCGCCGCGGATGCGCTTCATCACCGCGTCGCGGAATCCGAGTGGCGGCGCGACCGGCGGGACAGCCGCGAGCACGCGGTCGATGCCGCGCTCCTCCGGACCGAGATCGGACGGGCGATGTCCGCTCATGAGAGCCCTCGCTTCCGTTCTTCCATTCGAGCGCGGAGCGCGGCACGAGCGCGGTGCAGATGCGTCTTCACGGTGCCCATTGGCAGCTCCAGCGCGTCCGCCACCTCTTGATAGGAGAGCTCCTGAAGGTGCCGGAGCGTGAGCGCGGCGCGGTACGCCGGCGGCAGGTGCGCCATCGCGTCGAGCACCTCGGCCACCTCCTCGCGTCGGACCGCCATCGGCTCGGGACCGGTCTCGACCGGCTCGGCGCGGTCGGGGAGGTCATCGCCGGCGGGGTCCTCGTGGGCGTGCCATGTCCGCAGATGCGTGCGGCTGGCGTTCACGGCGATCTTGAGGACCCAGGGGCCGAACGGGAGTGCGGGGTCGTAGCGGTGGAGCGAGCGGTACGCGCGGACGAGCGCCTCCTGGGCGCAGTCCGAGGCCGCGTCCGGATCGCCGACGATGCGCAGCGCGACGTTGTACACCCGACCTCCGTATCGCTCGACGAGGATCGCGAACGCGTCCCGGTCGCCGGAGAGGCAGCGCGCGACGACCTCCTGGTCGGTCACGACGGAGATCCCCTCCTGCGCCCCGCGAAGCTGTTGATCCCCCTGGTGCTACTCGATCGGGGCGGCGGGTGTTTCGCGTATCGTCGCACGTGGATGGATCTGACTTGGCTCGGACACGCCTGCTTCCGCATCCGAGGCAGGGAGGGGATCGTCCTCACGGATCCGCCGGACCCCACGTCCGGCCACGCCATCCCCAAGACCGAGGCACATCTTGTAACGATGTCGCACCAGCACCTCGGCCACGCCAGCCTGAAGTCGGTCGGAGGAGAGCCAGTCGTGCTCACCGGGCCGGGCGAGTACGAGGTGCAGGAGATCCTCGTCACGGGGATCGCGACCTTCCACGACGAAGGGAAAGGCGCCGAGCGCGGCGGGAACACGATCTTCGCCATCCGGGTGGACGACCTCACCATCTGCCACCTCGGAGACCTCGGCCACGTGCTCCCCGCGACGGATCTTGAGCGTATCGGCCAGATCGACGTCGTCCTGGTGCCGATCAGCGGGCCGGAGACCAACCTCTCCGCGGCCATGGCGGCCGAGGTCATCCACCAGCTCGAGCCGAAGGTCGTCGTGCCCATGTCCTACGACCCCGAGTCGAAGAAGAAGGACGACCCTTTCGAGCGGCTCCTCCACGAGCTCGGCGTGAAGGAATTGACGCCCGTTCCGAAGCTGTCTGTCACGCGCAGCTCGCTGCCGAGCGAGCTGCAGGTCGTCGCGCTCGACTCGCGCGCGCGCCCCTAGCGGCCACTGGAAGGGGCGCCCTCTCTGGTACCATTTACGTACGTCGCGCCGCCGGCGCGGCGACTTTTCTTGTTCGGAAGGTCTTGATGCAGCTCGTCGTCCGCAGTGGTGGGAAGCAGTACCGGGTCGAAGAGGGCACGGTCGTTACGGTCGACCGTCTCCCGGGCGAGCCGGGCGCGACCGTGATGCTCGAGGATGTCGTTTTCCTGTCCGACGGTGACCGGCTCGAGCCGTCGCCGAGCGGCGCGAAGGTGACCGCCGAGATCGTCGCGCAGACGAAGGGCGACAAGATCAAGGTCCTGAAGTACAAGAACAAGACGCGCTACCGGAAGCTGAGCGGCCAGCGTCAGCTGGGGACGCAGCTCCGCATCACCAAGATCGAGGCTTAAGAGATGGCACACAAGAAGGGCGCCGGATCCACTCGGAACGGCCGTGACTCGGCCGGCCAGCGGCTCGGCGTGAAGCAGTACGCGGGGAACATCGTGGACGCGGGCGCCGTCCTCGTGCGGCAGCGGGGCACCAAGCTCCTCGCCGGCGAGAACGTCGGCGTCGGCAAGGACCACACGCTCTTCGCGCTCATCGCGGGCACCGTGCAGTACGGGCCGGCGCGCGACGACCGTCGCCGCGTCAGCATCGTCGCGCAGGGATAGAGGGCAGGTCGTGAAGGCCAAGATCCACCCCAACTACGTGTCCGCCAAGGTCGTGTGCGCCTGCGGCAACGCGTTCCAGACCCTGTCGATCAAGCCGGAGCTACGCGTCGAGGTGTGCTCGAAGTGCCACCCGTTCTTCACGGGCAAGCAGCACCTCATCGACACGCAGGGCCGCGTCGACCGCTTCCAGAAGCGATACGCGAAGAGCGCTCAGGCTCAGAAGGCGGAGCCGGCAGCGGATCGCGCGTAGGGTCCGCGCATGAGCGGATCCTTAGAGGTCATTGTCGGCAGCATGTTCAGCGGCAAGAGCGAAGAGCTCATTCGCCGCGCGAAGCGCTCACTGATCGCCCGCCGCCCGGTCCAGGTCTTCAAGCCCGCCGTCGACGACAGGTTCGGCACGGAGGCTGTCCGCTCGCACGACGGCGACTCGTTCGTCGCGATCCCGGTGCGCACCAGCGCGGATCTTCGCGCGCGGATCGGTGCGGACACCGCGGTCGTGGCGATCGACGAGGTCCAGTTCTTCGACGCGGGGATCGTCGACGTCTGCCGCCAGCTGGTCGCGGACGGGCGACGCGTCGTGTGCGCGGGTCTCGACCTCGACTTCCGCGGCGAGCCATTCGGCCCGGTCCCGGCGCTGCTCGCGCTCGCGGAGCGAGTGGACAAGCTCCAGGCGATCTGCGTCCGCTGTGGCGAGCCGGGAACGCGCACACAGAGGATCGTCGACGGGGTACCGGCGGACTACGACGAGCCGATCATCGTCATCGGGGCCCAGGAGGCGTACGAGGCGCGGTGCCGCGGCTGCCACGAGGTGCCGCGGAAGGTGCTGGTGCGCTGATGCCGGCGTCGCAGCAGGCATACGGCGGGCAGGCGGTCATCGAGGGCGTCGTCATCCGAGGCAAACACACCCTCGCGATGGCCTGCCGCAGGCCGAACGGCGAGATCTACCGCTACCGCGAGTCGCTGGACTCGCCGCTGCAGCGCTCGCGGATCGCGCGCTGGCCCTTCGTGCGTGGCGTGATCGTCCTATGGGAGGCGCTCTCGCACGGCACGCGGATGCTGATGCGCTCGGCCGACATCCAGATGGAGGACGAGCCCGACGCCAAGAAGCCCGGGACCGCCGGCATGGCTGGGATCATGGCCGTCTCCGTCGGCTTCGCTCTGCTCATCTTCGTCGGCATCCCGTACGTGACGACGCAGCTCCTCCACGGGGTCGTGCAGTCCGTGACGGTCCTGAACATCATCGAGGGCCTCATACGCGTGGTGCTGCTGCTCGGGTACATCGTCGGGATCTCATTCATGCCCGACATCCGGCGCGTGTTCGCGTACCACGGCGCCGAGCACATGACCATTCACGCGTACGAGCACAAGGACCCGCTCGACGCGGAGCACATCGAGCCTTACCCGACCGCGCACCCGCGCTGCGGGACCGCGTTCCTGCTCATCGTCGTCCTCGTCGCAGTGATCCTCTTCACGTTCATGCCCCGGACGAACATCGTTGTCGACCTCTTCGCGCGCCTGCTGCTCGTCATCCCGGTCGCGGCGATCTCGTACGAGCTTCTGAAGTTCGGAGCGGCGCACGAAAGGAACCCGTTCACGCGGGCGCTGGTGTGGCCGGGGATCGTGATGCAGGGCATCACGACGCGCCGCCCCGACCGCTCGATGATCGAGGTCGCGGTCGCGTCTCTCGAGGAGGCGATCGCGGGGGACCGCGCCAAGGAGCAGGCTGCGTAATGGCTTCGCCAATACATCCGTCGCTCGTCGTTATGCCGGAGCAAGCTCCGGCTCTCCTCCTCGCTAGGCTGTGAGCGAGCTCTCACCCGGCCTGCGCAAGCGTCTGGAGCGGATCAAGGCGCGGTACGAAGAGATCGGCGTACTGATGGGCGACCAGGCCGTGATATCCGACCGCAACAAGCTGCGCGAGCTGGGGCAGGAGCACGCCTCGATCGGACCTGTGATCGCCAATATCCAAGCGCTGGAGCAGGCCGAGAAGGCGCGCACACAGTCCGCCGAGCTCGTCGCGAGCGAGGACGGCGAGATGCGAGACATGGCGCGCGAGGAGCTCGCCTCGGTCGAGGCGGACGTGGTCCGGATCACGGAGGAGCTGCGCCGTCAGCTGGTGCCGAAGGATCCCCTGGACGAGAAGAGCGTCATCGTCGAGATCCGCGGCGGCGAGGGCGGGGAAGAGGCCGCGCTGTTCGCGCTCGACCTCTACCGCATGTACTCGCGCTACGCGGAGCGCAAGCGCTGGAAGGCCGAGATCCTCTCGCAGAGCGAGAGCGAGAAGGGCGGCTTCAAAGAGGTCATCGTCCGGATCGACGGCAAGGGCGCGTACAGCCGCCTGAAGTTCGAGTCCGGCGTCCACCGCGTGCAGCGCGTCCCATCGACCGAGGCGCAGGGCCGCATCCACACCTCGACCGCCTCCGTTGCGGTGCTCCCGGAGGCCGAGGAGGTGGACATCGTCATTGACGAGCAGCGCGACCTCAAGATCGACGTCTACCGCGCCGGCGGCAAGGGCGGGCAGGGTGTGAACACGACCGACTCGGCGGTGCGCATCACGCACCTGCCGAGCGGCATCGTCGTCACCTGCCAGGACGAGCGATCACAGCTGAAGAACAAGGCCAAAGCGATGGCGGTCCTCCGCGCGCGGCTACTCGCGCGTGAGATGGAAGAGCGTGAGGCGACCGAGGGCGCGGCGCGCCGTGCGCAGATCGGACGCGCCGAGCGCGCGGAGAAGATGCGGACCTACAACTACCCGCAGGACCGGATCACCGACAAGCGCCTCGGCTACAACCTCTCGAACATCGAGCGGATCCTCGACGGGGACCTCGACGAGATGATCGA
>CAZTAI010000074.1:0-1959 GCA_964611555.1 uncultured Chloroflexota bacterium
CGGAGCCGGATCCTCGCTCGCCCCTTTACCGTCGCGCTGGGACGGCCGCGGTGCGGGCGGCGGGCCGCGTCGCGCGTGCCGGCGGCTGGGTCGCCTCGCCGTACGCGCGGAGGCACGCCGCGATCGCCTGGCCCGGCTCGACCGGCTGATGCAGGTCGCGGAGCGTGAGCTCGAGCGCGCTGAAGAACGAGACGATGTCCTGGAGCGTGACGAATCCCATGTGACCCACGCGGGCCACCTGTCCTTCGATGCGGCCCTGCCCTCCGGCGATGACCGTGTCGTAGCTGTCGCGCAGGATGCGGATCAGGTTCTTCGGATCGACGCGCGTCGGCGGCCGGAAGGCCGTGACGCTCGGCGACGCGTACTGCTCCTCGGCGAAGAGCGCCAGGCCGAGCGCCTGCACGCCGCGCCGGGTCGCATAGGCCAGATCCTTGTGGCGGCGCACGATCGCCTCGACTCCTTCCTCGGACATGAGCTTGAGCGACTCCTGGAGGGCTATGAAGACCGTGACCGCGGGTGTCGACGGTGTCATCGCCTTCTCGAGCGAGGCCTTGGCCTGCTGGAGGTCGAGATAGAACTTCGGAAGGTCGGAGCGGTCGTAGGCCTTCCAGGCTCGAGGGCTCATCGTGACCATCGCGACGCCCGGAGGTGCGCCCCAGGCCTTCTGCGACGCGGTGACGAGCACGTCGATGCCCCACTCGTCGATCTCAAGCTCGGCCGCGCCGGCGCCGGAGACGCCGTCGACGATGAGCAGCTTGCCCGCGTCGCGCACGACCTCGGCGATCTCCTTGAGCGGGTTGAGGACGCCGGTCGAGGTCTCGTTGTGCGTGATGAGCACGGCCTTGGCGCCTTCCTTGGTGCGCTCCTTGGCCAGCTCGTCACGCACCAGGTCGGCGTCGACCGCGCGGCCCCACGTCACGTCGACGCGGCGCGCGTCGATGCCGTAGGCCTTCGCCACAGAGTGGAAGCGCTCGCCGAAGGCGCCGTTGCTGAAGACGAGGATGCGGTCGCCGTGCGAGAGCGTGTTCACCAGGGCCGCCTCGAGGCCACCCGTGCCGGAGCACGTGAGCAGGAGGACGTCTCCCTGCGTCCGCAGGAAGTCCTGGAGCGCGCGGGTCAGCCCGGCGAGCAGCGAAGCGAACTCGGGGCCGCGGTGGTTGATCATCGGCCGGGCCGACGCGGAGAGGACGGACTGAGGCACGAAGGTGGGTCCCGGGATCCGGAGGTTCTGAGGGCGATACATGAAGGCGGTCTCCTTAAAGGGGGCCGTCGCTGCGCCTATGATGCCCGACCCAAGTGCCCGGAACAACGTCTCCACGGCGGCGTCCAAAGCTCGCTCCCTCCATCCTTTCCGCCGACTTCTCGAGGCTGGGCGAGGCCGCGGCCGCCGCTGAGCGCGCGGGCGCCGACTGGCTGCACGTCGATGTCATGGACGGCCACTACGTGCCGGATCTGACATTCGGGCCGAAGATGGTCGCGGATCTCCACAGGGCGACACGGCTGCCCCTCGACGTCCACCTGATGATCCTGTCCCCCGACCGCTGGATCGAGCGCTACGCCGAGGCCGGCGCCACCTACCTCACCGTCCACGTCGAGACGACCCCCGACCCGGCGGCCACGCTGGCCGCGATCCGGCGCCTCGGCGCGCGCCCGGGCGTCACCAGCGAGCCGGGGACACCGCTCGACCGCGTCCTGCCGCACGTCGGTGGGGCCGATCTGGTCCTCGTCATGAGCGTGCAGCCGGGCCGCGGTGGCCAGGCCTTCCTTCCCGGTTCCCTGGAGCGCATCCGCGCCACCCGCGCCGCTCTCGATAGCGCGGGCTCGGGGGCCGAGCTGGTCGTGGACGGTGGGGTCAAGACGGACAACTGCCGGGCGGTCTGGGACGCGGGCGCCAGCGTGCTGGTCGCTGGATCCGCGGTGTACCTGGACCCCGAGGGTCCGGACGCCGCTATCGCGAAG
>CAZTAI010000074.1:2059-5992 GCA_964611555.1 uncultured Chloroflexota bacterium
AGGCGCTCGTCGGTGATCCCGAAGTGATGCGCGATCTCGTGGATGACCGTGTCGCGGACGATCCGCGCCTGCTCCCGGGGCGATGCGCTCATGGCCTCGATGGGCTTTCGGAAGATCGCGATGCGATCGGGCAGCCACGGCTCGTCGCGCCTGTCGGTGAGCGGCACGCCCTCGTAGAGGCCCAGCAGGTCGCCGTGCTCCCGGAGCTGCTCCTCGCTTGGCGCGTCCTCGACGATGACCTCCACGTTGCGCATTCGCTCGCGGAACTCCGCGGGTAAGGCGTCGAGGGCGCGCGAGACGAGACGCGCGAAGCGCGCGCGCCGCAGGTCGGACACGATCTCACTCTGGCACAGCGTCCGTAGCGCGGAGGCCCGGCAGGGGAGCAGCGAAGGCGCGAACGCGGTCACGCGTTGCCCGCGGCGTCGAGGCTGCAGCGCCGCTTCATCTTCGCGATGGCGCGCGAGCGGACGCGGCACACGCCCGACTCGGACAGGCCCACCTGGCGGCCGATCTCCTTGAGGGTGAGCCCGCGTCCATATGAGAGGACCAGCACGTTCCGCTCTACCGGTGGGAGCGATCGGAGCTCACGCGCTACCAGCGGCCAGCGCTCATCGCGCGGACCGCGCTCACCGGCCCTTACTTCGACCGAAGGCTGAGGCTCGTAGCCCGCGTCCAAGCACTTGTCGAGCGAGATCTCGGTGACCGGGTTGGGCAGCTCGACGTCGATCTCCCGCGCGGCCCGGAACGCGCGGCGCGCGGACCGGGTCAGGGGATCCTTCTCCCGAAGCGCGTCGAGGACCTGGCCCTTCACACGCCGGGCCGCGTACGCGACGAACGGTCCGCGGTCGTCCCGGTACCGCCGCGCCGCCTGCACGAGGCCGAGGACTCCCCAGGCGATGAGGTCCTCGCGGTCGGCGCCGCGGCAGCGTGGATCGAGCGAGCGGGCGGCCACCGCGCGGGCGAAGTTGAGATGGGCGATGATCCGCTGCTCGGTGGTGCTGCTCGTGTCTGCCCTGGCTTCGGGTGTCGTCTCCACGCTGCGGCGCATCACACTCCGTGCGGGTGTGGCTGTCAATGCGGAGTTGACACAGTTGTCCACAGACCCTAGGAGTGCCGGCCGCGGGAGCTTGCTCACGCGAGCGGCCGACGACGGGGCTGTACGGAGTACAAAGTGACGGAGCTCCGCGGGAACCCCGAGCGCATCGAGCGGCGCGCCGAGCAGCTGGCCCGCATCGGTGCATCGGAGGCGCGGCCGCCGCAGCGGCCGGGCGTCAGCCGGCTGGGCCTGACGGCCGAAGAGCAGCGAGCCCACGAGCTCGTCGGCCGCTGGCTGGCGAGGCGGGGCGCACGGGTCACCACCGACGCGGCCGGCAATCTCCTGGGGCGCTTCGGCGGCAAGGGCCCGTCGATCCTCGTGGGTTCGCACCTCGACTCCGTGCCCGAGGGCGGCTGGTACGACGGCGCGCTCGGCGTGGTCGTAGCGGCCGAGGCGATCGACATCCTCGCGGAGGCGAGGGTGACGCTCGGGCGTCCCGTCGAGGTCGTCGGCTGGACCGACGAGGAGGGCGTCCGCTTCGGCATCGGGCTCTTCGGCAGCCTCGCCGCCTTCGGCCGGCTGCCCGCGGGCGCGGCCGACCGCGCCGACAAGGGCGGCATCACCGTCCGCGGGGCGCTGCGGTCCCTGGGTCTCGCTGGCGATCCGACCAAGGCGCGCTTCGCCAAAGGCGCGGTCCGCGCTTACATCGAGCCGCACATCGAACAGGGACCGACCTTGGCGAACGCGGGCCGCCCGCTCGCCGTCGTGAGCCGGATCGTGGGGATCCTGCATGCGCGCGTCACGGTCGCCGGCCGCCAGGACCATGCGGGCACGACGCCGATGGATCAGCGCAAGGACGCGTACAGCGGTGCCGCCGAGATGGGACTCGCTCTCGAGACGATCGCGGCGCGACATCCCGATGCGGTCGGCACCGTGGGCGAGATCGCGGTGCGACCCGGGGCGAAGAACGTGGTGCCCGGCGAGTGTGTGTTCTCCATCGACATCCGCGCCCCGCAGGACCGGACGCTCGACGCGGTGGTCGGCGCGTTCGAGCGCGCGGTCTGGCGGATCGCGGGCGCGAGATCGTTGCGCGCCTCCATCGATGTGCTCAACCGCGTCGAGGTCGCGCCGCTGGACCGGTCGCTGCGCACGACGCTGCGGCGCGCGTGTAACGCGGCGGGCGTCGAGGTGGAGGAGCTCGTATCGGGTGCGGGTCACGACGCGCAGAACGCCCAGCTGGCGGGAGTCCCGACGGGGATGATCTTCATCCGTTCGAGAGGCGGCAGCCACTCGCCACGCGAGCGGGCGGACCCGCGCGATGCGGCGCTGGCGGCCACCGCGCTGGCGCACACCCTGGTGGAGCTCGCCCGCTAGTACTAGTACCCGTCGCGGACGCACCCGACGCTCGTTCTCTCGGTCGATGGGTGAGATCTTCGGGGTCCTGGTGATCGCCGTGTCGTCCCTGGTGCTCTTCGCCCTCTCGAGCCTCCAGGTCGCGCGCCGCATCGGCGGCGCGCCCGCGGGAGCGCTCTCGCAGCTCTTGGACCTGCCCGAGCTCGATGAGCTCCCTGTCCGCGTCGTGGCCGGGACCGCGGCGGCGATCGCCGTGTCGTCGCAGCTGCCCGCGGCATACCTGCTCGCGCTGCCCGCCGGACAGCTCTCGGCCGCGTCGTACGCGCTCCTCGTGATCGAGATCGTCGCCGCGCTCGCGTGGACGGCCGATCTGGCCGGCGTGCGGCGGATCGGGCTCGGCCTGATCCGGCGTCCGGCGACCGTGACGCTCGCGCGGATCGGAGCGCGGAGGCGCAGAGCGGCCTAGCTCCGCGGTCCGGTCTACAGGAAGTCGTACTAACCTCAGGTCCATCCAGAAGCAGACCGAGACCGTCATCCTCGGCGGAGCACGCACCCCGATCGGGGCGTACCTCGGGGCACTCGCATCCTTGACCGCTCCGCAGCTCGGCGCCGTCGCCATCCGCTGCGCCCTCGAGCGCGCGCGCGTCGGCTCCGGTGACGTGGACGAGGTCTTCATGGGCAACGTGATCCAGGCCGGTGTCGGCCAGGCCCCGGCGCGCCAGGCCTCCCTCCTCGCGGGCATCCCCGAGAGCGTTCCCTGCACGACCATCAACAAGGTCTGCGGGTCGGGCCTCAAGAGCGTGATGCTGGCCGCGACGCAGATCGTGGCCGGCGAGTCGCGGCTCGTGGTCGCCGGCGGCATGGAGTCCATGTCGAACGCGCCGTACCTGCTACGCGGAGCGCGCACCGGTCTCCGCCTGGGCGAGCACCAGATGGAGGACGCCAACCTCCGCGACGGCCTGGTCGACGCGTACGGGCACGGTCACATGGGCCTGTGCGCCGAGGGCGTGGCGGAGGCCCGCGGCACCACGCGCGAGGACCAGGACCGGTTCGCGCTCGGCTCGTACGAGAAGGCGCTGCGCGCGCAGCGCGAGGGCTGGTTCGACGAGGAGATCGCCGCGGTCGAGGTGAAGGGTCGCAAGGGCGAGGTCACGCGCGTGATCAAGGACGAGACGCCGCGCGAGACGAGCCTCGAGTCCCTCCGCTCGCTGCGGCCGGCCTTCAAGACCGATGGGACGATCACCGCGGGCAACGCGTCGAAGGTGAACGACGGAGGCGCCGCGCTCGTGGTGTCGTCGCGCGAGCGGGCGCGCGAGCTGGGTGCGACACCGGTCGCGCGGATCGTGGCGCAGGCGCAGTTCGCGCGTAGGCCCGAGGATTTCCTGCTCGCGCCGTCGGGCGCGGTGCAGCGGGTCCTCGAGAAGTGCGGCTGGACCGTCGCCAACACCGACCTGTTCGAGGTGAACGAAGCCTTCTCCGGCATCGAGGCCGTCCGGCGCGAGCTCGCGATACCGGAGGAGAAGTTCAACGTGAATGGCGGCGCC
>CAZTAI010000074.1:6092-8256 GCA_964611555.1 uncultured Chloroflexota bacterium
TACGTCGACGCTGGCTGGCTGGGCCGCAAAGCGAAGCGCGGCTTCTACCGCTATGACTGAGCCCACATGACCCAAGCGCCGGCCGCTCCGGCCGCCTTCGACCTGTCGCTCACCGAAGAGCAGCAGCTGGCGCAGCGCACCGCGCGCGACTGGGCGCGCGAGCGCGTACTGCCGATCGCCGGCGAGATCGACGAGAAGGGCGCCGTCCCACGCGAGCTGGTGCGAGAGATGGCGGAGCTCGGATTCATGGGCATCGACGTACCCGAGAAGTGGGGCGGGGCAGGGCTGGACATGGTCGCGTACGTCCTGGTGATGGAGGAGATCAACCGCGCCTGCGCTTCGACGGGCGTGATCCTCGGCTCGCACGTCTCGCTCGCCACGGCGCCGCTGCTCCGCTACGGCACCGACGAGCAGAAGGAGCGGCTGCTCGCGCCGCTGGCCCGCGGCGAGAAGCTGGGGTGCTTCGCTCTCTCCGAGCCGGCTTCGGGCAGCGACGCCGCCGCGATGCGGACCTCCGCGAAGCGTGACGGCGATTCCTGGGTGCTGAATGGGACCAAGAACTTCATCACCAACGGCGCCTTCGCGGATCTCACCATCGTCTTCGCGCAGACGGACCCGGCGAAGAAGCACCACGGGATCGTGGCGCTGGTCGTCGAGAAGGGCACAGCCGGCTTTGTGGTGGGCAAGCTCGAGAAGAAGCTGGGCATCCGCGGCAGCGACACGGCGCAGCTGCACTTCAGCGACTGCCGCGTACCCGATCGCAACCGGCTGGGCGAGGCCGGCGAGGGCTTCAAGGTCGCGCTCAGCACGCTGGACGGCGGCCGCGCCGGGATCGCCGCGCAGGCCGTCGGGATCGGACGCGCCTGCCTCGAGGACTCGCTCGCATACGCGCAGGAGCGCGAGGCCTTCGGCCAGAAGATCGCTGAGTTCCAGGCCATCCAGTGGAAGCTCGCGGACATGGCGACCGAGATCGATGCCGCCCGGCTACTGACGTGGCGCGCCGCCGCGCTCAAGGACCAGGGCCAGCCATTCGGTGTCGAGGCCGCGATGGCCAAGCTGTTCGCGTCGGATGCGGCCATGCGCGCGGCGCGCGAGTGCGTGCAGATCTTCGGCGGCTACGGGTACCTCCGTGACTTCCCGGCGGAGCGGCACTACCGCGATGCCAAGATCACGGAGATCTACGAGGGGACGAGCGAGATCATGCATCACCTGATCGCCGAGGACATGCTCAAAGAGTGACTTGGTAGCGCCGACATCGGGCCTCGGGATACTCGCGCTGGCGATCGTCTGGGCGATCGGCTGGGGACTCTTCGCATGGCGCTCGCTGCAGCTTTACCGCTACCTGCGCCTCGGCCGTAACGAAGACCGCACGCGCTATCCGCTGCGGCGCATCCGCGACGAGCTGGTCGTCTACCTCGGACAACGGAAGCTCTTCAAGCGTCCGTATCTCGTGCGCGGGATCGCCCACGCGCTGATCTTCTGGGGCTTCATCGTGATCACCATCGGAACGGTCGATCTCTTCCTGTCGGGCGTCCTGGGCTTCCGCGTCCCGGGCACGGGGACCGCGCTGTTCGTGTGGAGCATCGACCTGCTGGCGATGCTCGTCCTTGCCTCCCTCGCGCTCGCGGTCATCAGACGCATCTTCTTCCCGCCTCCGCGAATGCACGTCGCGCCGGATGGGTACCTGATCCTCGCGGGGATCGCATTCCTGATGACCACGCTCCTGCTGTTCGAGACGGCCGGGCTCGTCGCCGGCGTCGCCGCGCAGGGCTTTGCGGAGCCGCCGCTGGCCACGTTGATCACCGCCCTGTGGCCGGCGCCGTTCCCGGGAGAGAGCGCCGCTGCCGTCTACGCGGCGTCATGGTGGGGGCACCTCGTCGGCGTCGCGGCGTTCGCCGCGTACCTGCCGCAGAGCAAGCACCTGCACATCGTTACGACGCTCCCCAACGTGTACTTCCGCTCGCAGAGGCCGCGCGGCGCTCTCGAACTCACCCTGGGCATCGAGGAGCGCGAGACCTTCGGCGCTGGATCCGTGCGGGACCTCTCCTGGAAGCAGCTCCTCGACGGCTACACCTGCACCGAGTGCGGCCGCTGCTCCGACCAGTGCCCCGCGCTCGCGACGGGTAAGACGCTCGACCCGCAGAAGATCGTCCTCGGCATCCGC
>CAZTAI010000075.1:0-2432 GCA_964611555.1 uncultured Chloroflexota bacterium
GGCGCGCGAGCTCAGAGCGCGATCGCCGCGAGCGTGCCTTCCTCGATGGCCTCGAAGAACTTTCGAGATCCTTGCACGTCGCCGACGAGGTGCACCGGGATGCCGAGATTGGTGAGCTCCGTGGCGAGCGCGGTTCGCGGCGTGTAGCCGGTGCAGAGGACGACGGTGTCGACGTCGAGGAGGGCGCGGGGCCAGCCATTCGGCGGCTCCACCGTCACCGAGCGCGGGCCGATCTCGTGCACCTTCGTGTGCGTGAGCACCTCGATGCCGAGCTCGCGGATGCGATCGAGGAAGTAGACGCGGTCGGCGTGAACGGCCTTCGTCAAGAGCTCGGAGCGCGCCACGATGATGACGCGCTTCCCGCGCTCGGCGAGGTAGTCCGCCACCTCCACGCCGACGAGGCCGCCACCGATGACGACGCAGTTCGCGCCGGTCTCCGTGAGGCCCGCGATGATGCGCCAGCCCGCGACGACGTGAGGGAGGTCGACACCGGGGATGTCGGGGGTGCGGGATTCGGCTCCGGTCGCGAGGATGATCGTGTCGGGGCGGAGATCCTGCGCGTCGGCGACCGTGAACGGGTGATCGAGATGCACGGTGATCGCGCGCCGCTCGACCTCGCGCTCGAAGAACCGGAGCGCGCTCTCGAGCTCCTCTCGGTGCGGCGGCAGATGGGCGAGCCGCAGGTGGCCGCCGAGGACGCGATCCGCCTCGAACAGGTGGACGGTGTGCCCGCGCCCCGCGGCGGTGATCGCCGCGGCCATCCCGGCGACGCCGCCGCCGACCACCACGAGGCGCTTCACGCTCGTCGGCATAGCGAGGAGCCGCTTGAACTCGAGCTCACGGCTCACCGTCGGGTTCATCGTGCACACGATGCCCTTGTGGCGATGGATCGCCGCGATGCACTCGTTGCAGGCGATGCACGGGACGATCCGGTCGACCTGACCGGATCGCGCCTTCATCGGGAAGTGGGGATCCGCGAGGAGCGCGCGACTCAGGCAGATGAGGTCTGCGCGTCCCGACGAGAGGATCTCCTCGGCGAGCGCCGGCGTGTTGATGCGTCCGACCGCCATGATCGGGACGGTCAGCCGCTGCTTGAAGGCCTCGCTGTACGGCACGTAGCAGCCGCGCGGCACCGACATGCCGGGGATGATCGCGTACGGCCGGGAGGCGTGGATGCCGCCGGACACACTCACGGAGTCGGCACCCGCGGCTTGCAGCAGCACTCCAATCTCCACCGCCTCGTCCAGCTCGAGACCGCCGGGCACGAGATCGCGCCCGTTCATGCGACAGATTACCGGATACTCGCGCCCGAGCTCGCGCTTGATCGCCTCGACCAGCTCGACGAAGAAGCGGGCGCGACGCGGGGTGTCGCCGCCGTACCCGTCCCGGCGGTAATTGGACTCCGGAGAGAGAAACTGGCCGATCAGGTAGCCGTGAGCGCCGTGGAGCTCGACGGCGTCGAACCCCGCGGCGCGAGCGCGACGGGCCGCCTCGGCGAAGGAATGGACCAGCTCCTGGATCTCGGCGACGGTCAGCTCCTGCGGGATGACCCCGGCCCCGACCGCGGTGAAGCGGGACGGCAGCGCGGAGGGCGCGCGGGGGGGCGCGCCGGAGACCTCCGGGACGGACTCGCGGCCGCCGTCATTGAGCTGGAGCGCGGCGCGGGCTCCCGCGGCATGGACGGCGCCCACGAGTCGGCGCATGCCGGGGATGTAGCGGTCGTCGTGGAGCATCGCGTTGTGGTGGAGGCGCTTGCCTCTTGAATCGACGTACGTCGCCTCGACGACGATCAGCCCCGCGCCGCCGCGCGCGCGCTCGACGTAGTATTCCACCATGTCGTCGGTGACGAGGCCCTCGCGGTCCGCGAGCTCGGAGCTCGTCGCGGCGAAGACGATGCGGTTCGGCAGCTCGAGGCTCCCGACGCGCGCCGGACTGAAGAGGTGCGGGAACACTTGTCAGACTCCGAGATACGAGCGCTGCACCAGCGGGTTGTCCAGCAGCTGCTGCCCGGTGCCGTGGAGGGTGACGCGGCCGGTTTCCATGACGTAGGCGTGATCTGACAGCTTGAGCGCCATCCGGGCATTCTGCTCGACCAGGATGACCGAGACGCCCCGCGCGTGGATATTCCGGACGATGGTCGCGATCTCCCGCACGACCAGCGGGGCCAGTCCGAGCGATGGCTCGTCGAGCAGCAGGAGCTTGGGATCGGACATGAGGGCGCGGCCGATGGCGAGCATTTGCTGCTGGCCGCCCGAGAGGCTGCCCGCGACCTGTCCGCCACGCTCGGCCAGCACCGGGAAATACGCGTAGACCTCCCCGAGCGCCCTGGCCACGTGCCGGCGGTCACGCTGGTAGCCGCCCATGCGGAGGTTCTCCTCCACCGTCATCTCGGGGAACAGCCGCCGCCCCTCGGGACAGAGGCTCACCCCGGC
>CAZTAI010000075.1:2532-8226 GCA_964611555.1 uncultured Chloroflexota bacterium
GGTCGTTCCGGATCTCGTCCGGTCGGCCCTCGGCGATCTTCCGGCCGTAGTTCATGACCACGATCGTGCGGCAGAGGCCCATGACGAAGCTCATGTCGTGCTCGACCACCACGATGGTGGTTCCGCCCTCGTTCACGCGACGGATGAGCCGCGCGGTGCGCGCGGTCTCCTCCGGGTTCATGCCGGCGACCGGCTCGTCTAGCAGCATGAGCTCCGGCCGGGTCGCGAGCCCGATCGCGATGCCGAGCGCCTTCTGGTGGCCGTAGGGCAGGTTCCGGGCCGCCTCGGAGCGGACGCCGTCCAGCTCTACGAACTGGAGCAGGTCGAGCGCGCGGGCGCGGGTCTCCGCCCCTTCTTGCGCCGCCGCGCGCGAGCCGACCAGCCCCGACCAGAACCCGACGCGGCTCCTCACCGCGCACCCGCGGAGCACGTTCTCGAGCACTGACGACTCCGGGTAAAGCACGGTCGACTGGAAGGTCCGGACGAGGCCCATTCTCGCGATGTCATAGGGCGCGAGCCCAGTGATCTTCCGGCCGTTGAAACGCACCTCGCCGGCCGTCGAGGCGAGCTGTCCGGTGATGAGGTTGAACACGGTGGTCTTGCCGGCGCCGTTGGGTCCGATCAGCCCGACGATGCTGCCCGGCTCGACCGTGAACGAGAGATCGTCGACGGCGGCCAACCCGCCGAACTGCTTCGACAGTCCCCGGACCTCGAGCAGGGGCGCCACCGGCGTCAGCTCCCACTCCGTGGGTCGGGTGCGCGTTCGCCGGCCTGCAGGCCAAGCCGCCCCGCCGCCGCGCGCCAGGCCGACGCGCACAGCGGGGTCACGCCATCCGGCAGGAAGCGCATGAACACCATGAACGTGAGCCCGTACAGCACCTGCTGCCACAGCACGTACGCGCGCAGCAGCTCAGGCAGCGGCGTCAGGATCAGCGCCCCCAGGATAGGCCCGGCGAGCGAGGTCGAGCCGCCGATGATGTTCATCAACAGGAAGTTGACCGATTCCCAGAACGTGAAGCTGAAGGGCGCGATGTAGAGCAGGAAGTGGGCGTAGAGACTACCGCCGAGGCCCGCGAGGAGGCATCCGATCGAGAACGCGATGATCTTGATGCGCATCGGGTTGTAGCCGGTCGCGGCGGCCAGGAGCTCCGACTCGCGAACGGCGTCCATCGCCCGCCCGAACGGCGACCGGTAGAGGGCCCAGACGAAGGCGAGGGCCAGCGAGACGACGACGAGCACCAGGTAGTAGAAGGCGGCCTTCGAGCGCAGCGGATCGGCCACGAACGGAATGACCGGAGGCTTGATGCCGACCACCCCGTCGTTGCCTCCGGTGAGCGCCGGCACGTTCTTGTTCAGGAGGTACAGGAACTCGTTCAGCGCGAAGGTGAACAGGAGGAAGTAGACGCCCTTGAGACGGAGGATGATGCGGCCGAGGCCGAGCGCCACGAGGGCCGCGCCGAGCCCCGCCGCGACGAACCCGACGAGGAACGGCACGTCGAGCTTCACGGTGAGCTGGGCGGAGGTGTAGGCTCCGATGGCCATGAACCCGGCCTGGGCCATCGAGACCTGACCGGTCTTGAGGACCACGTTCAGGCCGAGCGCGATCACCGCGTTGATCAGCGCCATGTCGAGCAGGTAGAGGCCGAACTGGTTCTCGAACATCCACGGGACGAGGAGCGCGAGGGGGAGGAGCGTCGCGAGGGCGAGGCGCGGCAGCGCTCGCGCACTCCCGCTCACCGGGCGCTCCATCATGCCGTCGCGCGGCCCAGCAGGCCGAAGGGCCGCCAGAGCAGGATCATCATGATCAACAGGAAGCCGAGCATGTCCGACACGAGGACGCCGAAGAGCGAGGCGAAGACGCTCTCGGCGAGGCCGAGTACGAGCCCGCCGACCACCGCGCCGGGAACGCTCCCGAGCCCGCCGAGGATCACGACCACGAAGGCCTTCAGGATCGCGGCCTGGCCCATGTAGACGTGGAGCGAGAAGACAGGCCCGATCACGCCGCCCGCGATCGCGGCGAGCGCGCAGCCGATCGCAAAGGCCAGGGTGTAGACGCGGTTCACCGGGATGCCTTGCATGAGCGCGGCCTCGGCGTCCTGCGCCACCGCGCGAAGCGCCTGGCCGAACTTGCTCCACGTGATGAAGGCGTAGAACAGGACCAGCACGACCGCGGCGACCGCGACCACCAGCAGACGATCGTAGGGGAATATCAGCCAGCTGGAGCGGTAGACGCCGCTGACCGGCGCGGGCAGGGAGAGGGCCTCCACGCCCTCGGTCACTGCCATGACGCCCTGGAGCGCGATCTGCAGCCCGAGCGCGCTCATGAGCATCGACAGCTCGCGGGAGCGCAGCGGGACGAAGATGACGCGCTCCACGATTGCGCCGAGGACCCCGACCGTCACCGCCGATGCCGCCAGTGCGAGGAAGAAGTTCACGTCGAGGCGCCCGTAGAGGTGATAGACCACGAAGGCGCCCAGCATGTAGAACTCGCCGTGCGCGAAGTTGACGAGCCGCATGATGCCGAAGATCAGAGTGAAGCCGAGCGCCATCAGGACGTAGAAGGAGCCCGAGGTGAGCCCGTTCACCAGGATCTGCGCGATGGAGGCTTCGGTCAGCACGCCAGTGGCCAGTGTCGCAGGACCGGGCGGCGGCCCGGTCCTGCGGCTCGGTATCCTACGGGTCGATCTTGCTGAGCATCACTTCCTTGCCCTTCTGCACCTGGCCGACGTAGAAGGGGGCGATCCACTGATGGCGGATGCCGTACTCCGCCTCGCCGCCCCATACGTAGCGCCCGAGCAGCCCCGTGTACTCCCTCTGGCGCTCGATGTGCTGCCGGAGCCCGTCCGAGGAGAAGGTCTTCGCCTGCTTGATGGCGTCGAAGAGCATGTGCGAGCCCTCGTAGAAGTAAACTCCGAGGGGATTGTACGGCATCTTGTACTTCGCCTCGAACCGCTCCATGAGCGCCTTGACCTTCGGCTCGTTCGGATCCCACGGGCTGACGTAGAGGAAGCCGTCAGCGGCGGCGCCCGCGACCCGGACGATCTCGAGGGTGCCGGGACCGCCCGTCTTGATGATCTGGCCCTGGAACCCGATCTGCCGCGCCTGCTTCAGGACCACTCCCGAGTCACCCGGCGTGGAGCCGTCGAGGTCGAGGATGTCGGGCTTCGACGCGAGGAGCTTCGTCAAGAGCGGCACGAAGTCCTGGGTGCCCCGCTCGTAGAACTCCTTCGCGAGGACCTTGATTCCGACCTTCTGGTACGCGGCCTCGTTGTGCGACGCGACCTCCTTGCCGGACTCGTCGTTCGGGCCCACGATCGCCGCCGTCTTGAGCTGCGGTTGGTTCTTCACGATCCACTGGAGGAACGGCAGCGAGAACTCCATGCTCGTCGGCGTCAGCCGGAACGTGTGCGGCTTCTTCGGGCTGAGGGCCTTCGTCGTGTAGCTGTTGGAGAAGACGAGGACCTTGTTCGACTCCGTGACGTCGGCCATCGCCAGCATGGGGACCGAGCCGAGCGGGCCCACGATGATGTTGACCCCGTCCTGGGAAATGAGCCGCTGGGCCGCCTGCACGGCACCCGGGCCGGTGTACTTGTCGTCGTACGCGATGACCTTGATCGTGTACGTCGTGTCGCCGATCGGGATGCCGCCGGCCTTGTTCACGTCCTCGGCGGCCATCTCGAGGCCGCCCAGCATGCCCATGCCCCAGGCCATGCCCGCTCCCGAGAGCGCCGAGATGAAGCCGATCTTGAGCTCAGCGGTCTTCGCGGCCCGAACAGGTTCGTGGATGAGGGCGAGCGCCGCCACCGCGAGCACGCCGACGATTGCTACGTTCCGGATCCAGGTTCTCATGTTGCCTCCTTGTCGTCTCGTTTCGCACGCACCTTCACTCCGGCCCACTGCTCGTAGAGCATCGTCACCCCGGCCATGTCGACATTGTCGAGACCCTGCGCCGCCGCGGCCTCGTAGATCTGGCGCACGGTCGAGGTGGCGAGCATCGGGACTCCCAGGCTCTCGGCCATCTTGAGGGCCAGAGAGAGGTCCTTCCGCGACAGCGCGATGCTGAAGTGCGGCGTGAAATCGCCGGCCAGCACGTTTGGGAAGCGCTTCAGAAAATGATGTGAGCGGCCGCCGCTGGTCGACAGGACGTCGAACAGCCGCTGCGGGTCCATGCCGGCGCGGACGCCGAGCACCATGGCTTCGGCGGCGACGGCGACGTTGCACATCGACATGACGTTGTTCACGAGCTTCACGATGTAGCCCGCGCCGAGCGGCCCGAGGTGGTGGATCTCGGCGCCGAGCGCCTCGAGGACCGGCCGGCAGCGATCGATCACGGCGGCGTCGCCGCCGACCAGGAACACGAGCCGGCCGCTTCCCGCGTCCGCGGGCCCACCGCTCACCGGTGCGCCGAGGCTCTCGGCGCCGCGAGCCGCGGCGGCGTCGGCGACGTCACGCCACGTGTTCGGATCGATCGTGCTCATGTCGACGAGGATCGTCCCGGCGCGCAGCGCCGATACCGCACCGTGGGCGCCGAGATACGCTTCCCGGACCGCGGGCGGGTTCGGCAGGCTCGACATCACGACGTCGGCGACCCCGGCGACGGCCGCCGGAGATGTCGCGATCGTAACGCCGTCCTTGGCCGCCGCGGTCGCGCGCGCCTCGCTCACGTCGTAGCCGGTGACGCTGAAACCCGTCTGCACGAGGCGCCGCGCCATCGCTCCGCCCATCGCGCCCATCCCGAGGAACCCGATCCTTGGCTTCGCCATCACCCGCTCCTTCCTGTGAGGTCACCGAACATTTGCCGGGCGCCCCTCAAACCTGGTAGCGCCGATCCACGTCCAGATACTCGCGCGTGCCCACGACCGCTTCGCGTTCCTCGAACGTCGCCATGCGGTCGGCCACCGCTCGGCTATTGCCGTCCCGGCGCATTACCGTCAGCACGTCTTGCATCGCGCGGATGGCCGCGCGCTGCAGATCCGACGGGACGATAACGATGCGGTAGCCGAACGCCTCGAGCCGAGCGAGGGGCACCAGCGGCGTCTTGCCGCCCTCGAACATGTTGATGAGCGTGGGACAGGGGAGCGACCGCGCGATCGTCTCGATCTGCGCTTCGCTCACCGGCGCTTCCACGAAGAGAACGTCCGCGCCGGCGGCCGCGTACGCGTGCGCCCGCTTGATGGCCGCGTCGAGCCCCTCGACCGCGATCGCATCGGTGCGGGCGATGAGCACGAGGTCGGGATCTTCGGCGGCGTCCCGGGCGGCCCGGAGCTTCTGACTCATCTCCGCGGTCGAGATCAGCGCCTTGTCATCGTAGTGGCCGCACCGCTTCGGGGACGCCTGGTCTTCCAGGTGCAGCGCGGCCACGCCCGCCCGCTCGAACTCCCGGACGGTCCGCCGCACGTTCAGCGCGTTGCCGTACCCCGTGTCGGCGTCCGCGATGACGGGAACGCCGGCGTGCTCGACGATCAGCGCGAGGCGATCCGTCACTTCGCGCATGGAGAGCAGGCCCAGGTCGGGATACCCCATGCTCCGGGCGATGCCGCCTCCCGTCGCGTAGGCCGCCGCGAAGCCGGCCGCTCGGACGAGATGCGCCGAGAGCCCGTCGTACACGCCGGGCGCGAGGACGATACCGTCGTTCTTCAGCAGCTGCCGGAGCGCGGTGGTCGGTCGCATGCCGGCCGCGCTACGCGCGCGAGA
>CAZTAI010000076.1:0-8198 GCA_964611555.1 uncultured Chloroflexota bacterium
GCCGCCGGCGGCCGCGATGACGACGCGGACGCCCCGCTCCTCGAGGCCGCCCACCCACTCGCGGAGCGCGTCGGGCGTGCGGTGCGCCGAGAGCACCCTGACCTCGGCTTCCACGCCGAGCTCCTTGAGGGTCGTGACGGCAGCCTCCATGGTCGGCTTGTCGGAGGCGGATCCCATGACGATCGCGACACGCACGGGCCCGCTCTTCGCGCGTGGGCCTGCGGCCCCGCGCACCGCTCCGCTCTCTGCAGACTCGCTCGGACCGGCGGAGCCGGATCCTCGCTCGGGCTCCTTCAAGCGACTGCTACCTCCCCCGCGGCGATGTCCGAACGATAGAAGCGGCCGGGCCAGCCGATCTTCTCGGCGGCCTGGTACGCCCGGGCCCTCGCCTCGGCGACCGTATCGCCTCCCCCTACGAGGTGGACGACGCGACCGCCGGCGGTCACGAAGCGCGTGCCTACCTTCTTGGTCGCGCTGTGGAATGCCCACACGCCCTCGGGAAGCTGCTCCAGGCCGTCGATGGGATGGCCCGTCGCGCTGCGGCCCGGATAGCCCTCGGAGCAGAGCGCGACGCTGACGTAGGCGCGCTGCCCGAAGCGGATCGGGTGCTCGGCTACGTATGACGCCAGCCGCCCTTCCCCGAGCGCGAGCATGAGGCGCGCGAAGTCACCGCCCAGGCGCGGGAGCGTCACCTGCGCCTCGGGATCGCCGAAGCGCGCGTTGTACTCGAGAACGCGCCAGCCCTTGGGGGTCCGGATGAGGCCCGCGTAGATCACGCCGCGGTACGGCAGGTCGCGCCGGACGAGCGCGCGCGCGACGGGAGCGATGAGCTCCTCGGCCGCATCCTGAGCCTCGTCGTCGGGCAGCAGGCCGGTCGGCGAGTACGCGCCCATGCCTCCGGTGTTCGGTCCCGTGTCGCCGTCGCCGACCCGCTTGTGATCGCGCGCCGGGGGCAGAGCGACCACGGTCTCGCCATCGACGAGCGCCTGGAGCGAGACCTCCTCACCCTCGAGGACCTCCTCGAGGATCACGCGGCCGGACGAGATCGCGCTCGTAGCGAGTGCGTCGACAGCTGCGGCGCGGTCTCGCGCCACGACCACCCCTTTGCCACCCGCGAGCCCATCCGCCTTCACGACGACAGCGCCTTCGCCGAACTCGAGTGCGGCCGCCGCCGCCCTGGCATCCGGATACGAGCGCCACGAGGCGGTCGGCACCCCGGCCTCGTCCATGAGCTCCTTCGCGAAGGCCTTGCTCCACTCGATCCGCCCGGCCTCCCTTGAAGGACCGACCACCGCGATGCTCGAGCGGCGGAGCACGTCACCGACACCGGCGGCGATCAGCTCGTCGGGTCCCACGATGGCGAGGTCGATGTGCGACGCGGCGATGTGCTGCTGCAGGCGGTGCGCGTCGGTCGGTGGGATGTCCACGAGGCGCGTGAAGAAGGAGAGGCCGGCGTTGCCGGGCATCACGTCGATGGTCGACACGCTGTCGCAGCGCGCGAGGCGCCAGGCGATCGCGTATTCGCGCCCGCCACCGCCGAGCACTAGCGCGTTGATGCCCGGCGCCCCCGGGGACCGGCCGGGGCTGCGCTCCGCGCGCTGCTTGCGGATGATGTCGAAGACCTTGTCGCCGGGGATGATCTTCATCGGTACGGGCGTCGGATGGCCATGAACCTGTCGGCGGGCACCGGCTCGAACCCGTACTTCGCATACAGGGCCTGCGCGTCCTTCGTGGAGAGGACACGGAGACGCAGGCCCTGGAGATCTGGGTGCGCGAGCACGCTCTCCATCAGCCACTTGCCGAGACCCTTGCCGCGATGCTCCTCGAGCACGAAAACGTCGCAGACCCAGGCGAAGGTCGCGCGGTCAGTGACCACCCGGGTGAAGCCCACTTGCTTCGCGACCCCGACGAGCGGATCGCCCTGGTACAGCCCGAACGGGATGGACCCGGCGATGGATCGGCGGACGACGTCCTCCGGTATCCCTTCGGCCCAGTACGACGTCTCGCTGAGGAAGCGGTGGATCAGCGCGAGGTCGAGGTAGCGCGGGTCGCACGAGATGGCGTAGTCGTCACGGACGAGGTGCAGCGGCACGGCGCGCGGCGTGCGCGGCGGCGGGATCCTACGGCCGGACGCCGGATCCTTGCTCACTCCCACTCCTGTTCTTCGCGCTCGGCCTTCGGCCTCGCCGCCCGCTCCGCTCGCCTCCGAGTTCGCTCCTTCCGGCAAAGCCGCTCGTCGCTCACTCCCATTCAATGGTGGCAGGCGGCTTTGAGGACACGTCGTACACGACTCGGTTCACGCTCGGGACCTCGTTCACGATCCGAGACGAGATCCGCTCGAGGAGGTCATACGGCAGGCGCGCCCAGTCGGCGGTCATGAAGTCCTCGGTCGTGACGGCCCGCAGCGCGACGAGATAGCCGTAGGTCCGGAAGTCCCCTTGCACGCCCACGCTGCGGACCGGCGTGAGCACCGCGAACGCCTGCGCGACCTTGCCGTACCAGTCCGCGGCGCGCAGCTCCTCGATGAGGATCGCGTCCGCGCGGCGCAGGATCTCGAGCTTGGTGCGGTCGATCTCGCCGACAACGCGCACCGCCAGGCCCGGCCCGGGGAACGGGTGGCGCCAGAGGATGTCCTCGGGGATGCCGAGCTCGGCACCCACGCGGCGCACCTCGTCCTTGAAGAGGCGCCGCAGCGGCTCCACGACATCCAGCGCCATCACCTCGGGCAGCCCGCCGACGTTGTGATGCGTCTTGATGCGGGCGGAGGTCTTCGACTCGCGCGAGCGCGACTCGATGACGTCGGGGTAGATCGTGCCCTGAACCAGGACGGGCTTCCGGCCGGCGACGGTCTCGACCGGCAGCCTCGCGGCCGCCTCCTCCTCGAAGCAGCGCACGAACTCCTCGCCGATGACCGAGCGCTTCTGCTCCGGATCGCTCACGCCGGCGAGGCGCACGAGGAACCGGTCCGCGGCGTCCACCGCGACGAGCCGCAGGCGCGGTCCGAACGTCGCCACGACCTGCTCAGCCTCGTTCTCGCGCAGGAGACCCGTGTCGATGAACACGCACGTGAGCCTGTCGCCGATCGCGCGCGCGACGAGCGCAGCGGCAACGGCCGAGTCGACGCCACCGGAGAGCGCGCAGATCGCGTGGCGTTCGCCGATCTCGCGGCGCAGCTCCGCGATCGCCTCCTCGACGAACGCGGCCGGCGTCCAGTCACCGGTGGCGCCGCAGACGCGGTAGAGGAAGTTGCGCAGCACCTCCGCACCGCGCGGCGTGTGCATCACTTCGGGATGGAACTGCACGCCAAAACGCGCGCGCCCGTCCGTCATCGCCGCGACCGGGACGCGCTCGGTGCGCGCGATACCGTGGAAGCCTGCGGGAAGGCGGCGCACCGTGTCCCCGTGGCTCATCCAGGCGCGCTCGCTAGGGGCCAGGCCCTCGAAAAGGCCGCCATGCTCGCCGATCTCGATCATGGCCGGGCCGTACTCGCGCGTGCCCTCGGGGGCCACTTCCCCGCCGAGCACCTGCGCCATCAGGTGCATCCCGTAGCAGATCCCGAGGACCGGCAGCCGCCCATCGACGACGCGGCGGTCCACGCTGGGCGCGTTCGGCTCGTACACGCTCGACGGCCCGCCCGACAGGATCACGCCGATCACGTTCTTCGCCTGCAGCTCGTCGGGCGTGACGTCGTGCGGGAAGATCTCGCAGTACACGCGCGACTCGCGGACGCGGCGCGCGATCAGCTGCGTGTACTGGGAGCCGTAGTCGAGGATGGCGATCGTCGGCCGCGCGGTCGTGGCGCGGTCCGCCGTGCCGGTCGTCGCCGCGCGCTCCTTCATCAGTACTGGGTCGCTCCGGTGAAGTTGAACGCCGCGAGGCGGAGCGCCGGCACCAGGCGCGACCCGCCGAGCTCGAACTCGCCGCCGCCGAAGAGATGCAGGTCACGGCCGATCCCGAGCGTTCCGCCGAGCGCGTCGTGGTACGACTGGGTGAACCGGAAGTTCTTGACCGGGTGCGCGATCTCGCCGTCCTCGATGGCGAACGTCCCATCGCGGGTCATCCCGGTCACGATCGTCTTTAGCTGGTGGACCCACCGTGTGTAGTGGAAGCGCGTCACGAGAACGCCGCGCTTCACTCCCTTGATGAGGTCCTCGCGTGAGGCGGCGCCGGGCTCGAGGCGGATGTGCATCGGCGCGCAGGACTGGAATGGGTTGGGCGGCAGCGCGTGTCCGGTGTTGGAGTTGCCGGTCCGCGCAGCGGTCTGCGAGTCGTACACGACTGCGCGCGCGATCCCGTTCTCGATGAGCGTCACGGCCTGCGCCGGCTGGCCCTCGAAGTCGAAGGGTCGAGGCATGCCACGGGCGTCGAAGGGGTCGTCCAGGATGGTCACGTCTCCCGTGACCATCTGGCCGATCTTCCCGCCGACGAACGAACGGCCCTCCTCCACCGACTGGCCGCTGAGCGCTCCGCCCAGGAACTGGACGATGTCGCTCACGGCGTACGTCTCGAGCACGACCTCGTGGATCCCCGGAGCCAGGTCGCGCGGCCCCTGCGCCGCGGCGCACTTCACGACCGCTTCGCTCGCCATCGATCCGACGTCCACCTGTGCGAGATCCGTGGCGGTGCGGTCGGCCCAGGCCGAGCCGGCGTCGCCCATCACGACGCACTCCGCCTTCGCCAGCGTCTGCGGCGCGTACGCCCACACGCCCCGGCTGCTGGCGATGGCCAGCTCGCTCGTGTTAGTGGAGACGTACCCGGCGGTGCGGAAGCCCCTGTCCTTGGATGCGCGGCAAATGCGCTCGGCGAGGCGCGCGCGGTCCATCGGCGTCGCGGCCGCGGTGCGATCGACGAACGCCGACGGCGACGGCGCTATCGGATGCGCAGGCGGAAGCCCCACGAAGCGCGCGTTCTCGGGCACACGGTCCGCGAGCTCGCTCGCGCTCCCGGCCGCGCGGGCGATCCCCTCCTCGGTCACGTCGCTGGTGCGGATCGTCGCCACGCGCTTGCCCTTGACCACACGGACTTGCAGGACCGCTTCACGGCTCGCGACGTTCTGGTGGATCGCGTTGTTCGCGAAGCGGGTCAGCTCGATCGAGCGCGCCGAGACCGTCGCCTCTGCCTGATCGCCCTTGGCGAGACGCAGCGCGTGGTCGGCCATGCGCCGGAGCTCGTCCTCGCCCAGGAGCGGAACGCTCAAGTCCCCACCCCCACCCGGACGTTCCGGAACCGGGCCGGTGCGGCGCCGTGGCCCGTGTGCATCACCTGTCCGGGCTGACCCTTGCCGCAGTTCGGCGTGCCCCACATGACCCACTCGCGCTCGTCGCAGATGGCGTCGCAGGAGCCCCAGAACTCGGGCGTCATCCCCGTGTAGGTCGGGTTCCGGACCATGTCGCCGAGCTTTCCGTTCTTGATCTCCCAGCCGATCTGCGTGCCGAACTGGAAGTTGAGGCGCTTGTCGTCGATGGACCAGGACCGGTTCGTCTCGACGAAGAGGCCGTCGTCGGTGTCGGCGATCAGCTCATCGAGCGTCCCGAACGTGCCGGGCGCCAGCGACACGTTCGTCATCCGGATCAGTGGCAGGCGGGCCCAGCCGTCCGCGCGCATCGTTCCGTTGGACCGCGTGCCCAGCGCCGCGGCGGTCTCGCGGCTCATCAGGTAGCCGACGAAGATCCCGTCCCGGACGGCAAGCCCTTCGGTCGCGGCGACGCCCTCGTCGTCCCAGCCGAACGTGCCGAGACCGCCCGGGGAGGTCGAGTCGATGCGCATGTTCACCAGATCGCTGCCGTAGCGGAACGAGCCGAGCCGGTCCGTGGTCAGGAACGACGTGCCCGCGAAAGCGGCCTCCGTGCCGAGCGCGCGGTCGAGCTCGATGGGATGGCCGCAGCTCTCGTGCACCTGGAGCATGAGCTGCGCGCTTCCGACGACGAGCGTCGTGCGCACGTCCTGCGGGCACTTCTTCGCGGTGAGGAGGGCCACCGCCTGCTCGGCGATCTTCGGCGCGCTAGCGGCGAGGTCCCAGCGGCGGACCCATTCCCACCCCGCGGCGTTCTGGCTGCGGCCGCCGGCCGCGGGATGCGAGCGGATCTGCAGCTCGCCGTCGCCGACGGCCTCGGCGCTGATGCCGACGCCCGTCTCGGTGAAGGTCTGCTCGATGTCCGCGCCCTCGCTCGAGAGGAAGAGCTTCTCCTCACGCCAGATCTGGTAGTTGGCGCGCGTCGTCCGCAGGCCCTTGACCGTGCGCATCGCCGACTCGGCGGCCATGAGCTCATCGACGCGATCCTCGAAGGAGAGCGACCACGGGTCGATCTCGACGGGCGTGCGATACGTGCCCTTCGCGGGCGGGGTCTCGGCGAGCCGCGCATCCTGCGACTTCGTGAGCGCGGACGCCTTCGCGATCTGGACCGCCAGCGCGGCGACGCGGTCGATCTCCGCGGGACTGGTGATGTGCGAGGCCGCGAAGCCCCAGGCACCGTCGGCGATGACACGCACGCCGATCCCATAGGTGTCGCTGCGATCCACGGTGTCGAGGGCGCCGTTCTTGATGAACACGTCCTCGACGTTGCGCCGGACGAACCGCGCGTCGGCGTAGCTCGCTCCCCTCGTCCTCGCGGTGTCGATCGCGCGAGAGGCGAGGTCCCGCTCGGCCGCGAAGGTCACTAAGTGCGGACCCGATAGTTCGGCGGTTCGGTGGTGATGCGGATGCTGTGCGGGTGGGACTCGCGGATGCCCGCGCCCGAGATGCGAACGAAGCGCGCCTTGGTGCGCAGATCCTCGACGGTCGCCGCGCCTACGTAGCCCATGCCGGCGCGCAAGCCGCCGATGAGCTGGTGGATGAGCGGGGCGAGCGGTCCCTGCGAGGGCACGAGGCCCTCGACTCCCTCGGGAACGAGCTTGCTGAAGTCGCCCACGTCCTGCTGGCCATAGCGGTCGCGGCTGGGACCGGTCTGCTCTCGCTGAGGCGACCCGCCGCGCGCGGCCATCGCGCCCATCGAGCCCATCCCCCGGTACGTCTTCATGCGGCCCTCGGGCGTGACGACGAGCTCGCCCGGCGACTCGTCGACGCCGGCCAGCAGCCCGCCGATCATGACCGTGTGTGCGCCGGCGCCGATCGCCTTCGGGATGTCGCCGGAGTGCTGGATGCCGCCGTCGGCGCAGATCGGGATGCCGTGCTTGGCCGCGACCTCCGCGCAGTCGTAGACCGCGGTGATCTGCGGCATGCCCGCGCCAGCGACCACGCGTGTGGTGCAGATCGCGCCCGGCCCCATGCCGACCTTGATGGCGTCGGCGCCGCTGCTGATGAGCTCCTCGGCGCCTTCGGCGGTCGCGACGTTCCCGGCCATGACCTGAACGCGGTGGCGCGCCTTGACCTTCTCGACCATGCGGATGACGCCGGCCGAGTGCCCGTGGGCCGTGTCGACCACGATGAGGTCGCACCCGGCCGCTACCAGTGCTGCGACGCGCTCGTCGGCATCGCCCGAGACGCCGACCGCGGCGGCGACGCGCACTCCCGCGTCCTTCGCCTTGCGCACCTCGGCGACCTGCTGGTCGACCGTCAGGTTCCGGTGGATCACCCCGAGGCCGCCAAGCCTCCCGAGGGCGATGGCCATCGGTGCCTCGGTCACGGTGTCCATCGCCGCGGAGAGGATCGGGATGTCGAGCTCGATGGCGCGCGTGAGGGCGGTCTTGGTGGAGACCTGCGTTGGGAGGATGTCGCTACGGGCTGGGATCAGCAGGACGTCGTCGAAGGCCAGGCCTTCCCGACCGAACCGCTCCTCCCGCGTCACCCAGGCAAGTCTATCGAGCCTCTAGATCTTCGGGCCGACCAGCTCCAGCGCCTTTCGCGCTTGGGCGAACGCGTCCTTGTCCTGGTTCCGAGCGGCGAGGGCGTCGGCGTAGGTCTGATGCGCGCGGGCCTGTTCGCGGATGTTCTCGTCCGTGTGAGCCGCGATGGCCTCCTCGAACGCACGTCGCACCTGGGCGACCGGGGCGTCGGTCGACGCGATCGCCTTGGCGCGCAATAGCAGCGCGCGTGCGCGCAGCCGCGGGCCGTCGTCCCCAGCGGCTTCGGCCAGCTCACGGGCCTTCTTCGCATCACCACGAGCGAGTGCCAGCGCTCCACGGTTGAGGGTGACGTACTTGCTCAGCCGTGGACGGTCCTGTTCTCGGGCCATCTGATCCGCACGGTCGAGCGCCTCCTC
>CAZTAI010000077.1:0-6789 GCA_964611555.1 uncultured Chloroflexota bacterium
GGTGCCTCAAGTCTCTGGAGGGAGGTACCTCACCGCCAAGGCGGGCGCGCGCCGCGAGCCGCGGCAGGACCCGCGGGGCGCCGGCACGCGGCCTAGGACCCGGGGTCCAACTGCGCGATCAGGAACCCGGGTTCATACGGACGATGCCGCAGGCGATCCGAGTACCACTGTTGCCCGCGGGATCCGTCTGCTCGTCGTCAGAGTTGGCGTGGATCACGATCGCCGTGCCGGCGCCGAAGGCCAGCCCGTTGGACGCCGCGCGGTTGAGGCTGAGGTGCGGCGCGACGAAGGTCAGCGATCCTCTGCCGTCCGACCCAACGACGATCTGCGGTACGTCGCCGGCGTGCGAGCTGACTGACCCGGCGACGCCGTGCGTCTTGGTGTTCGGGTTGAAATGGCCGCCAGCCGTCATGAAGTCCGGCGGGTCGCACTTGCCGGCGGCGTGGATGTGCATGCCGTGCTTGCCGGGCAGGACGTCCCGGACGTTGACCTCGACGCGCACGCCCAGCGTGGTCTCGCGGAACGAGGCGGTGCCGAGGATCCGGCCGTCCTTGTCGACGAAGCCGGCGTTCGCGATCGGAACCGAGGGCGACTCGATGTAGGAGGCGGGGTTCGGGGTCGCGCTCGACTTCCCGACGTTCGGCCCGCTCGCGCACGCGGACGCGACCAGGCCAGCCACGACCAGGGACGCCATTAGTCGCTTCATCTCGTCACCTCCCGTTCGGCGCGGACACTAGGCAGGCTGGGAAGCCGCGTCCAGACCCCGGCTCCCGTCTGCCGAAGATCCCAGCGGGGGTCGCTGCAGGTGGTGGCCGGTCTCGCGCTGGTAGGCCTCCGCCACCGCGATGAGCAGCGGCTCCGAGAAGGCCGGCCCCACGAGCTGCAGCCCGACCGGGAGCCCGTCGGTGCCGAGGCCGCAGGGGAAAAAGATCGCCGGCAGGCCGGCGAGGTTCCCCGCTGGGATCAGCCCGATGTTGCCCGGCCGCCGCTTCGGGGCCTCCGCGTCCGGCGTCGCGGAGGGCGCGGGCGCGTCGAGGGCCTGCTCGATCGGCGTCGCGGTGGCGTTGCGGCCCGCTGACAGGATCAGGTCGCAGGACTTGAAGACCTCGCGCAAGCGTTCCGCGAGGACTGACCGGAGGCGCATCGCCTGGAGGTAGTCGCGCGCCTTGATCTCGAGCGCCGCGCGGAGCCCCGCCTTCTGCTTCTCGTCCGGCATGAGGTCGAAGCGCGCGCTGTCGTCTTCCATCAGCTCCGCGAAGATGGTGGCGCCCTCGGCGGCGTAGACGGTCACGACCATCGGCCCATACGGGATGTCCTCGGGCAGGCGCCCTTCAACGAAGCGCGGGAAGAGCTTGCGCATCTCGTCGACGCCGCGGAGCAGTGCCTCGCGGGCCTCAGGGCTGGCGGCGTGCTCGATCTCTTCGCCGCTGTAGCCGATGCGAGCTCCGCGCGTAGCGTCCGCGGCGGCCTCCGCGGAGAGTCGGCGGAAGCGCTTCGAAGCCGTCGTCGGATCCTTGGGGTCCGGCCCGGCGATCGCCTCGAGCACCAGGCCGCAGTCAGCGGCGCTCCGCGCCATTGGCCCGATCTTGTCGAGCGTCCACGAGAGCGCCATCGCGCCGTGGCGGCTGACCGTGCCATACGTCGGACGCAGTCCGGTCACGCCGCAGTAGGCGGCCGGAGTTCCGATCGATCCCGACGTCTCGGATCCGAGAGCGAATGGCACGAGGCCCGCGCCGACCGTCGCGCCGCTGCCGCTCGACGATCCGCCGGACCAGCGCCCGGTGTTCCACGGGTTGCGACCCGGCCCCTGCAGCGACGCGCTCGGGAACCGGTAGCCTCCCCCGCCCGCGAGCTCGACCATCGCGAGCTTCGCCGCCAGGATCGCCCCGGCGCGGTGGAGCTTGGTGATCGCCGTCGCATCCATGCGGATCACGCGGTCGCGGTAGGGCGCGGCGCCCCACGTCGTCGGCGCGCCGCGCGCAGCGAGGAGATCCTTCGCGCCGTAAGGGATCCCGAGCAGCGGTGAGCGCGCCTCGCCGCGCGCCAGCGCGCGGTCCGCGGTGGCGGCCTCACGAAGAGCGCGCGTGCGCATGACCGAAGCGACCGCGTTGTAGCGCGGTCCCTCGCTCTCGAGGAGGTCGAGCGCCTCGGTGGCGAGCTCGACCGCGCTCGCGCGGCGTGCGCGGAGCGCTTCGGCCAGCTCGGAGACGCTCGCGAAGCGGATCAGGGCCGGTACGCCGTCGGTGGCTCGGTCTCGATCGGGACCTTCGCCTTGCGCAGCTCCGCGCTCATGCGCTCCACCTGTTGCCGTGCCTCGTCGGCGAGGCGCTCCGGGTCGTCCCTGTCCCGCTCTTCGCGCTCGTCGTCGCGCTCGACCCGGCTCGCTTCCGCATCGCCGTGCCTCGCCGCCTCGCTCCGCTCGATCACTTCTTGACCCGCTCGGACCGGCGGGGCCGGATCCTCGCTCGACCTTCCCCTATCCATGGTCGGCGGAAGGATAGGCGGTGTTAGCCTCGGAAGATGGAGCAAACGCGCGCTTATCGGGTCCGCGAGAGGCCCCTTGGGCCCGATGACTACGACGAGCCGATCGGATGGTGGGGCTGGAACTGGGAGCCGCCCGTCCCGATGTCAGTCTCGCAGCTGCTCGCGGCCGGGAACCTCGACGCTCGGACCGCAGCGCTCTGCTGGATGGTCCTCGAGTCGCATGGCTCGATGCTCATCGCGTCGGAGCCGCCGCACTCAGGAAAGACCACGACGCTCACGGCGTTCCTCGACTTCCTACCGAACGACGTGCGACGCGTGTTCGTACGCGGTTGGGCCGAGACGTTCGACTACGTCACGCAGCACGACCCTTCACGGACCCTGCTGCTCGCCAACGAGCTCTCGAGCCATCTGCCCGTGTATCTCTGGGGGCCAAAGGCCGTGCAGGTCTTCCGCACGCTTCGGAAGGGCTTCGCGCTCGGATCCACTCTGCACGCGGACAGCGCGGAAGAGGCCGTGGCGCAGCTCACAGGCGAGCTCGGGGTGGATGCGGAGGATCTCGCGCGGATCGATCTGCTGCTCGTGATGCGCATCTACCGGGTCGCTGGCGCGTACGACGCGTTGGCGCGCAGGGTCGTGTCGGTCCACCGGCCGGTGCGCTCGAAGGATGGCGTTGGCCTGGTCCCGCTCGTCACGTGGGACATGGAACATGACGCGCACGAGCACGACGAGACGGCCGAGATCGAGCTCCTGTGCTCGCGCGGTGGACCATCGGCGACCGTCGAGGGGCTGCGCGAGGAGCTGGCGCGCCGCGAGGCACACCTCGCGTCCTTTCGTGATGCGGGCGTCACGAGCATCCGCGAGGTCCGCGAGTCCATCGCCCGCTTCCGCGGCGAAGCAGTGCCGCTCGCATTGAGAGGGGATCCGACCGAGTGAACGATCGACCGACGACCATCGGCGCGCTCCGCGAGTCCGGTCACCGCAGCCGGACGGTCAAGGAGGAGCTGCGCTCGAACTTGATCAAGGCGCTCGGCCAGGAACGCCCGCTGTTCGACGGGATCCTCGGTTTCGAGACCACCGTGATCCCGCAGATCGAGAACGCCGTCCTCTCGGGGCAGGACATCATCCTGCTCGGCGAGCGCGGCCAGGCGAAGACGCGCATCGCGCGGTCCCTCACGTCGCTCCTCGATCCGGCCATCCCCGCGATCGCGGGCTGCGAGATCAACGACGACCCGTTCGAGCCGATCTGCGCCTCCTGCCGCTACCGCGTGGCGAACGACGGCGACGGCGTCGAGCTCGTGTGGCTCACTCCGGATCAGCGATATAGCGAGAAGCTGGCGACCCCGGACATCTCGATCGCCGACCTGATCGGCGAGGTCGACCCCATCAAGGTCGCCGAGGGGCGCTACCTCTCCGACGAGATGACGATCCACTACGGCCTGCTGCCCCGGACGCACCGCGGGATCTTCACGCTGAACGAGCTCCCCGACCTAGCCGAGCGCGTTCAGGTCGGGCTGCTCAACGTCATGGAGGAGCGCGACGTGCAGATCCGCGGGTACAAGGTCCGCCTGCCGCTCGACCTCTTCGTGGTGGCGTCGGCGAACCCCGAGGACTATACGAACCGCGGGCGGATCATCACGCCACTCAAGGACCGCTTCGGCTCGCAGATCAGGACGCACTACCCGCGCGAGATCGGCACCGAGATCGCGGTCATGGAGCAGGAGCGCGCGGTGTACGCCGACGAAGGGCTGACGACGACGATGCCCGCGTACATGAAGGAGATCCTGGCCGAGCTGTCACATCTCGCTCGGCGATCACCTGAGATCTCGCAGCGCAGCGGCGTCTCGGTGCGCGTCACCATCGCCAACTACGAGAACCTCGTGTCGAACGCCCTGAAGCGCGCCCTGCGTCTGGGAGAGACATCCGTCGTGCCGCGCATCAGCGACCTGCCCGCCGTGATCGCCTCGACCGCGGGGAAGATCGAGCTCGAGTCCGTGGGCGAGATCTCCGAAGAGCGTGTGATCGAGCGGCTCGTGCAGAAAGCGGTGAAGAACGTCTTCGACCGCACCTTCGCGCTAGCCGAGCTCGAGGCACTGCTGGGCGCGTTCCAGCGCGGCGCGACGATGCACGTCTCGGCGACCCAGCCGAGCCAGGAGTACGTGAAGCAGGCGCTCCAGATCCCTGGGATGAAGGGCGCCGTGGCCAAGCTGGGCGCGCGCGGCGACCAGGCCGCCATCGCGGCTGCCGTTGAGTTCGTGCTCGAGGGCCTGCACATGAACCGCAAGCTGAACAAGGAGCGCGGCGAGTCCCGGAGCACCTTCAGGGCGTGACCCTCCAGAACCCTTTCCCGGACCCCTTCGAGGAAGCCCGCTACCGGGTATGGGACGGGACGCAGCGCCTCGATGACCTCGAGGCCGACGAGCTGCTCGCGGCGATGTCCGATGAGCTCCTGTCCGGAGCCGACCTCGAGGAGGCCATGTCGCGGCTGGCGCGCTGGGGTATCCCCGACCGCCTCGAGGGCCTCCAGGACCTGATCGAGCGGCTGCGCGCGGCGCGCGCGCAACGCGCCGAGCGGCACGGCCTGGGCAAGATCTTCGACGAGCTCAAGCAGAAGCTCGACGAGGTCAAGCGCCTGGAGCGCGAGGGCCTCGAGCGGCGCGCGGCAGCGGAGGCACCGACCCCCGAGCTCCAGGAGGCGATGCGTCGCATCGCGGACGAGCGCGTCGCGAAGCTCGACGCCCTGCCGGACGACGTGGGCCGCGCGATCCAGGAGCTGCGCGACTACGAGTTCATCGACCCGGCTGCGGCCCGGGCCTACCAGGAGCTCCTCAAGATGCTCCAGGAGCAGGTCCTCGGGTCGTACTTCTCGAACATGCGCGACTCACTGCGCGACCTTGGGCCCGAGCAGCTCGCGCGCACGCGACAGATGATCAAGGACCTCGATCGCGCTCTCAAGGAGCGCATGCAGGGCGGCGAGCCCGACTTCGAGGCGTTCCAGCGCGAGTACCCCGAGCTGGCCGGCAGCGCCAAGGACTGGGACGACCTGCTCCGGCAGCTGGCGGCCGGCATGGCGGCGATGCGCTCGCTCTGGCAGAGCATGCCCGGCGAGATGCGCGACCAGCTGGAGCAGCTCCTTGCGGGTGCGTTCCAGGACGAGGGACTGCAGCAGGCCATGGGCGATCTGGCGGAGACGCTCGGGAAGCTGATGCCGACGGACGGGCGGTCGTACGACATGAGCGGAGATGAGCCCGTCTCTCTGGTGGAAGCCCTCGAGCTGATGCGGCAGATGGACCGGCTGTCGGACATCGAGGACACGCTCGAGACGGCGCGCGATCCGAGCGACCTCGCCAGCATCGACGCAGCCGAGGTGGAGCGCCTCGCGGGGCGCAAGGCGCGCCAGGGCCTCGAGGACATCCGCCGGATGCTGAAGCTGCTCGAGGACGCCGGCCTGATACGGAAGGACGGACCCAAGTACGAGCTCACGCCGCGCGGCATCCGGAAGATCGGGCAACGGTCCCTCGAGGAGATCTTCAAGACGCTCAAGCGCGACGCGTTCGGCGGTCACCGCGCAAAGGTTCGCGGCCGCGGCGGTGATCCGACCGATGAGCTCAAGCCCTACGAGTTCGGTGACCCGTTCCTGCTCGACCTTCCCGGGACTGTCCGCAACGCGGTGATACGAGGCGGAGCCGGGACGCCGGTGAAGCTGGCGACCCAGGACTTCGACGTCTACCGGACCGAGCTGGTCACGCAGTCGGCGACCGCGATCCTGGTCGATGTCTCACGGTCGATGCTCTTCCGCGGCTGCTTCCTGGCCGCGAAGAAGGTGACCCTGGCGCTCGACTCTCTGATCCGGTCGACCTTCCCGAAGGACGATCTCCACATCATCGGATTCTCGTCGGTCGCGCTCGTCCTGAAGCCGTCGGACCTGCCGGGGCTCAGCTGGAACGAGTACATCTACGGGACGAACATGCAGCACGCCTTCGAGACGGCGCGCGGACTCCTCGCGCGCTCGCGCGGCAAGAACAAGCAGGTGATCCTGATCACCGACGGAGAGCCGACCGCGCACTTCGAGGCCGGCAACCCCATCCCTCGGTTCTCGTACCCGCCGACGAAGCGCACCTTCGACGAGACGCTCCGCGAGGTCGTCCGCTGCACGCGCGAGGGCATCACCATCAACACCTTCATGCTCGCGCGGGGCCACTACCTGCTCGAGTTCGTGGACCAGATGACCAAGATCAACCACGGCCGCGCGTTCTACGTCGAGCCGGAACGCCTCGGCGAGTACGTGCTCATCGACTACGTCAGCAA
>CAZTAI010000077.1:6889-8150 GCA_964611555.1 uncultured Chloroflexota bacterium
TCTCGTGGCCGACCTCAAGGAGCGCGTGAGCGCGAAGCTCGCCGAGATGGCGCCGTACCTCGAGCGCTCGGGCGCGCGCGTCGAGCTGCTCGGGATCGAGGACTCGATCGCGCAGGTCCGGGTGGAGCTCACGCGTCCCGGCCCAAGCCGCCTGGTGGTCTCGCTTCAGGTGAAGAGCGGCATCGAGCGCCTGCTCAAGAATGCGCTGCCCGACTTGCGCGGTGTCGAGGCCCTCAACCTCCCGCCGCACACGCTCGTCGGCTGGGACCAGACCGCCTTCACGCCGGTCGATCTTTCCGGCGCCGAGCCTCCGGTCGCGGAGGGCACCGCCCGCTCCTAGTCGCGCAGGTGGACCGTCAGCGCCCCCGCGAGCTCCCGCTCCTTCATGCGCTCCGGCCCCAGACCGATCAGCTCTTCGCGTAGGGCGGTCGCGTCGCTGATCAGCGCGGCGATGTCGACGCGGTGGCACTCAGGCGCGAAGGGCCCAAGCCGCTCGATGCCCTCGGCGAGGAGCACCGATGCGCCGTGGTGGTTGCCTCGCGACCAGTGATAGAGGCCCACGCCGATCTGCAGGATGCCGTGATAGAGCGCGCGCACGGGTGCGTCGGTCGCGCGCCACAGGAGCTCGAGCGTCTCGTGCTGCTCGAAGAACTCTCCCGCGTTCAGCTCCTCGATGCCCCTCCGAAGCTCCGGCGGGGGCGGATCGTCGCAGCGAGAGCGCGTGGCCTCGCCGGTCTGGGGCTGGCGCTTGGGGCCGCGGATGGCCTTGCGCTCGCGGCTGCGCTCGGCGGGGTCGCGTTCAGGCGGTCGGGGCGTGCTCGCTCCCGATGACCCCGCGGAACTTCAGCTCGTCCTCGATGAACTCCTGGACGCCCTCGTTATCGAAGCACTTCGGCAGCTCCGCGGCGGTGTCGGCGTGCCCGACCTTGATGCCCTCGCGCAGCTCGTGCCCGGCGATGAGGTAGCCCTTCTCGAGCTGGTACATGCGGAAGTACTGGTAGCGATAGATGGGGCCGGTCTGGCCGATCCACCGCCCTGCGAAACGGATGGCGCGCGGCTCCTCGCCGAGGATCTTTGCGTACTTCGCGATCTCGCGGCGCGCGGTGGCGCGCTCGTCGTCGGTGACGTCGTTCGGCAGCGGGAATTCGGTGGTGGCTTCTGACATTCGGCGGAGTCCGATGATAGTGTCTGAAGCGCTCGACCATGTTCGCCGCTGAGATGAGAGGGAGTCGTTCCAGATGACCTACGTGATCACCGAGCC
>CAZTAI010000078.1:0-8146 GCA_964611555.1 uncultured Chloroflexota bacterium
GTCGCCGCCTCGCGGAGGCAGCTCGACGGTGCCGCCCTCACGGTGGAAGGCGCGCTCGCCCGCGCGAAGGCGGTCCCCGAGGGCGCCGGCCCGCTGCTTCACGGCCGCGTACTCGACGAGCCGGGCGCGCAGCTCGTCCTCCGTGACCTCGTCGTCCTCGGGAGCGAGCGGCTCCAGCGACGGCAGAAGGCTGCGCGCCTTGAGGAGCACCAGGCGTGACGCGAGCCACAGGAACGACGCGGCCTCTTCGGCGGGCAGCGACCCAAGCGCGCGCACACGCTCGAGGTATTCGCCCGCGAGGTCGCCCAGACGGACCGTGAGGATGTCGACCTTCCGCTCTTCCACCAGCTGGAGCAGGAGGTCCAGTGGACCCTCGAAGCCTTCGACTTGCACGCTGGGCGGCCGCACCCCGATGACGGGGCTGTCGTCGTCGCGGTCCGTCACGGCAGCGCCTCGCGGTCGGCCTTGTGAAGGAGTCGCTCGTCCTCGCTCGCGGGCGTCTCGTGATGCCGCGCGATGAGGCTCACGACGCGTTCGGGCGCCCCCCGCCGGCGCGCTTCGTCCGCGCCAAGGCGCGCGTGGTCGAGGTAGCGCCCCAGCGTCCCGGAGCCGCGCGCCAGCCTGCGACGCAGGCCGGGGGCGAGGCGCTCGAGCAGAACGCCGGCGACGCGATGCCAGAGGCGCGTCTCCGCGGGCTTCGCGATGTCGTGCAGCAGGCCGGCCTCGATGAGCTCCTCGTCGGCGCCAAGCGAGCGAAGCGCCGCTGCCGTCTTCGTCGCGTGGAGATCGTCGGCGCCCGCCGCGAGCGCGTAGCGCCAGGTCTGCTCGACGCGGTGCCGGATGGACATTCTCAGAGCTGCTGACCCAGCAGCAGCCCCGCCAGCCCGACCGCCGGGCGGATCACGAGGGGCCCGAGCACGTCGATCCGAAGGAACTGCGGCAGGATCCAGATCACGGCGATGAGCAGCAGAGGTCCGTATTGCTCGAAGCTCCGCCACGCGTACGCCTGGCGCGGAGGTAGAAGGCCATACACGACCTTCGAGCCGTCGAGCGGCGGGATCGGCAGCAGGTTGAAGACCGCGAGCAGACAGTTCAGGACCACGATGGTCCCGAGGATCTCGGCGTACGCCGCACCCAACACGGCGGCGGTCCCGGTCCGCAACGGCAGAGCTGCGATCGCCGCCAGCGCCACGTTCGTCAGCGGGCCGGCCGCGGCCACCAGGGAGTAGGCCAACGGGCTTCGCAGCCTGCCTTCGCTCACGGGTACCGGGCGCCCGTAGCCGAAGCCGATCAGCACGATGAGGAGCGAGCCGAACAGGTCGAGATGGGCACGTGGGTCCAGCGTCAGGCGGCCCATGTGGCGTGCCGTGTCGTCACCCATGCGGTGCGCGGTATAGGCGTGCATGAACTCGTGCACGGTGATGCCGAGCGCTATCGCGATCACGAAGCCGGCGAACGCGATCCAGGCCGCGGTCGATGTCGGGTTGCGGATCACGCCGTTGATCGGTGACGCAAGGGTCCCTTGCACCACGGCCAGAAGGAGGATCACGATGATGAGTGCGCCAAAAGGGTTGCCACCAAATGGCCCGCCGCGGGCTATCACCTGATCGTCAGACTATCGGACACGACGCGCGCTAGCGCGATGCGATGCGCCCCAGCATGAGCTTCGGCGCCTTCACCGCGCTGCGGCTCCACGCGAAAGCGCCGCGCAGGAGCTCCGTCGCCTCAGCGTCTCCGCGACCCGTCGTGTGGACCTCCGCGTATGTCTGCCCTTTGGCCACGCGGTCTCCCACCTTCGCACGGAGAACGACGCCGGTGGCGTGGTCGATCGGATCGCCCTTCTTCTCGCGTCCCGCGCCTAGCAGGACCGAAGCGCGACCCACCGCTGCGGCGTCGATGCCGGCCACGTGCGCGGTCCGGATCGCCTCGAGCGCCAGGACCGTCGTCGCCCGGGGAAGCCGCTTCGGGTCATCCACCATCCCAGCATCGCCGCCCTGCGCCGCGACGAGCTCGCGCAGCTTTCGGATCCCACTCCCGTCGGCGATGGCGCGCTCCAGCATCTCGCGCGCAGCCGCCTTCGACGGAGCGCGCCGCGCGTACACGAGCATCTCGGCGCCCGCCGTGAGGGAGACCTCCCGGAGATCGCCCGGTCCCTTACCGCCAAGAGTGTCGATCGCCTCGCGCACCTCGAGGGCGTTCCCGACCGCGTGGCCGAGCGGCGCGTCCATCGCGGTCAGCTCGACCGCGACCTCCATGCCGTGGGCCTCGCCGATCGCGACCATCAGCCGCGCGAGCTCGCGCCCCTGCCGCGCCGTGCGCATGAACGCGCCCTGACCGACCTTCACGTCGAGGACGACCGCGTGCGCGCCACCGGCGATCTTCTTCGACATGATGCTCGACGCGATCAGCGGCATCGCCGGCACCGTCCCGGTCTGATCCCGCAGCGCGTAGATGAGTCCGTCCGCCGGCGCGAGCTCCTTGGTCTGGCCCGTAACGACGATCCCGATCCGTCCCAGCTGCGCGAGGAACTCCTCGGTCGTGAGATCCACGCGGTAGCCCGCGAACGATTCGAGCTTGTCGAGCGTCCCCCCGGTGATCCCGAGGCCGCGGCCGCTCATCTTCGCGACCGGCGCGCCACACGCGGCCACCAGCGGCGCGACCACCAGCGTGACCTTGTCCCCGATCCCGCCCGTCGAGTGCTTGTCAACGACGCGTCCGAACTTCGACAGGTCGAGCCGCTTCCCCGACCGGACCATGCTGTCGGTCAGCCAGGCCGTCTCCTCGTCATCCATGCCCCGCCACACGACCGCCATGCAAAAAGCGCCCATCTGCCCATCGCTGACCTCACCGGCGACATATCCGAATACGAGCCGGTCAAGCTCCTCCTGCGAGAGCTTCCCGCCGTCCCGCTTCTTCTCGATGAGCTCGACGATGCGGCTCACGAGGCTTCGATCGCGGAGGCCGCCTCGGCCAGCCCGAGGAGGCGCACCGTGGATGACGCGGCGAACGCGGATGCGCGTACGCCGTTAAGGCGGTGAGGTGGTGTGCCCGCCACTAAGTACAAGGAACATGGGATCACGGGAGGGAGGTACCTCACCGCCAAGGCGGGCGCGCGCCGCGAGCCGCGTCGGGTACCGCGGCGCGCCGTCATCGAAGGCGCCAAGCAGCGCGAGATCACAGGCGAGCGATCACGCCCTTCACGAGCGAGGCGAGCCGCTTGCCGGTCCGACCGGCGACCTCCAGCACCTCTTCGTGCGTCACGTGCTGGATCTGCCCAGGGATGCCCGTCGCCATGTCCGTGACCGTCGAGAGCGCGAGGATGCGCATGCCCTGGTGACGAGCGACCAGGACCTCCGGGACCGTGCTCATCCCGACAGCGTCGGCCCCAAGGCCGCGGAGCATTCGCAGCTCCGCGGGTGTCTCGAAGTTGGGGCCCGCCACTGCGACGTAGATGCCCTCGCGCAGACCGCTGTCGACCTCGTGCGCGAGAGCGCGGAGCTCCTCGGTGTAGACGCCGACCATGTCCGGGAAGCGCGGTCCGAGCGCGTCATCGTTCACGCCCCGCAGCGGGTTGGCCGCCATGAGGTTGATGTGGTCCGAGATGACCATGATGTCGCCTGCCGAGTACTCGGGGTTGAGGCCGCCGCAGGCGTTCGTGATCACGAGCGTCTCGATGCCCCAGGCTTTGAAGACGCGCACCGGGTACGCGACATCGGCCATGTCGTAGCCCTCGTAGTAGTGCAGCCGCCCGCGCATCACGGCCACGGGCTTTCCCGCGAGCGTCCCCACCACGAGCTCGCCGGCATGACCCGGAGCGGTGCTGCGCTTCCAACCCGGGATCTCGGAGTACGGGATCCGCGTCGGCTGCTCTACGTCGTCGGCGAGGGCGCCGAGTCCCGACCCGAGGATGATCGCGGCCACCGGCTGGACCTTCGTCCGCTTGCGGATGGCCTCCACCGCGGGTGCGAACGCGCCGGGCCGCGTGGCGGGGACGGCAACATCGGTCATGTGGCTGGGTCACCTTCCTTCAGGATCTTCTGCCGCAGGAGACGGAGGAATGGACGCATCGTCGCGGTCCGTACGAACCGCGCGACGAGATCGCTGCGACGCACCTCGAGGTGGTCGCCTGCCGCGAGGTCGTGCTCCTCCTGCCCGTCCACCGAGATGCGGGCGGGCTCGTCGAGCACGTCCAGCGACACACGCTGGTCGGGATCGAGGACGACAGCGTTGCCGAACGAGAGGTGCGGCGCGATGGGCACGATGACCATGTCCTGCGCCGTCGGCAGGAGCAGCGGACCGCCCGCCGACATGGCGTAGGCCGTGCTCCCGGTCGCCGTGGCGACGATGATCCCGTCGGCCCAGTAGGTCGTGAACGGCTGGCCGTCGATGCGAACGTCTACGTGGATCGCGCGTACCTGCGCACCGCGCGCGACGACGATGTCGTTGAGGGCGCGGACCTCGTGGATCGTGCGGCCACTCCGCGAGACCGTCGCCTCCACCAGCGTGCGGTCCTCGCACTCGTACCGGCCGGCGAGTACCTCGACCATCGTGGCCTCGAGCTCAGCGGTGCTGGTGCCGGTGAGGAAGCCGAGACGACCAAGGTTCACGCCCAGCAGCGGGATGCCGAGCGGCGCGATCTGGCGTGCGGCGCGCAGCATGGTCCCGTCGCCGCCGAAGACGGCCACCATCTGCGCTCCGGCGACCTCCTTCGGGAGATCCGCCGATCCGAGCGCCACCTCGGTGACCTGGTGCCCTCCGTCGCGCAGCCGCTTCGCCGCGACGGCGGCGGCCGTGATCGCGTCGGGCCTGTCGGTGCGCGAGCAGACGCAGATCTTCACGGCGTGCCCGCCTCGGGCGGGCCTTTCGCGGCCTGCTCGGCCTCCAGCTGAAGGCGCGCGTCATCCACCGGCGGAGCGCCCTTGCGACAGTGGATGAACATCTCGACGTTGCCCTCGCGGCCGGGCAGCTCCGAGACGAGGATCCGCTGCGGCCCAAGACCGTGCTCATCGAACGCGCGCGCCACCGCGAGCACCGAGTCACGCCGCGCCGCGGGATCGCGGACGATCCCGCCCCTCCCGACGGACTCGCGGCCCGCCTCGAACTGTGGCTTCACAAGAACGAGTGCGTCACCGCCATCACGCAGGTGGCGGACGGACGGCGGCACGGCGGTGCGGACGGAGATGAAGGAGAGGTCCGCGACCATGATGTCGACCGGCTCCGGAAGCTCGAACCCTTCACGCGCGTTGATCCCCTCCATCACCACGACGCGCTCGTCGTTCCGAAGCTTCCAGTCCAGCTGCCCCTTGCCGACGTCGACCGCGTAGACACGCGCGATGCCCTGCTGCAGGAGCACGTCGGTGAAGCCGCCGGTCGAGGATCCGAGATCGAGGGCCACGCGACCGTCGACACGCAGACCGAGCTCTCGCAGCGCGCCGGCGAGCTTGAACCCGCCTCGCGAGACGTACAGCTGCGGCTCTTCGACCTCGATGGCCGCGTCGTCCGCGACCGGCATCGCCGCACGATCGGCTCTGCCGCCGGCGACGCGCACCTTCCCGGCCATCACCAGGGCCTGAGCGCGCTCGCGGCTCGGTGCGATCCCGCGCTGGACGAGCGCCTGATCCAGACGAGTGCGCTTCGGCATCGCGCGGAGCATACCCACGCGAAGATGCGAGACTCGTCATGTGCCGAAGCGCCTTCCGCGCAGCCGAACTCTGAAAGGCGACCCCAAGCTCAACTACTACGACACCGCCAAGGCGAGCGGCGAGGGATCGGGTGTAGCCGGCGAGCCGCCGATGGTCCTGGTGCACGGCGCTACGTTCCGCGCCGAGGACTGGGAGAACATCTTCCCCCGTCTCGCGACCCGCTACCGCGTCATCGCGTACGACGCGCGCGGCCATGGAAAGAGCGGGCGCTCGACGTCATACGGCCTCGAGGACCTCGCCGGCGATCTGATCCGTGTCCTGCGCGAGGTCGCCAAGGCCCCCGCGATCGTCATCGGCCACTCCATCGGCGGAGCCACCGCGCTCGTGGCCGCGGCGCGGGAGCCATCGCTGGTGCGTGGTCTCGTCCTCGAGGATCCCTGGCTCTCGCTCTACCGCGACACGAAGTGGCGCACGGAGCACTACACACGCCTGCGCGCCGCGATGGACCAGCGCGACGACCCGAAGGCCTTCGCCCGCGCGCTCTCCTCGCTGCCACTTCCCGAGCCAGGCCCGCGGGGGGAGCGCACCGTCGGAGAGGTCCGCGGCTTCTACAGCGTCGAGCGGCTCGCGACGTACTACAAGGACGCGGACCCGGCGTTCGTCGAGGCGATCGTCACTCGCGACGAGAAGGGCAGCGCCGCGATCGCGGAGGCGGCCAGGTCCATCCGCGTCCCCGTCCTGCTCATCGCCGCGGGAGTCGGCAGCGCGCTGGCGGAGGGCGAGGCTGACCGGATCGCGAGCGGCGCAGCCGACGCTAAGGTCCAGCGCTTCCCCGGGATCGGCCACCGCATCCACGGCCTCCGTCCCGAGCCCTTCCTCGAGGCGATCGAACCGTTCCTACGCCGCGTTCGCGTGGCGTAGAAGGTCGCGCGGGGGTCGGCGAGATCGAAGGCCCTTCGGCGTGCTACCTGACTGTGATGAGGAAGTAGATCCCCTGATCCTCTAGCCAGGTCGTTCCGTCGATGACCCCTCGCAGGTTCAGACGGTAGACACCGGGCGTCGAGGGTGCCCGTACCGAGAACGCGAACCAACCCACCTGCCCAGGCCCGACGAAGCTCGTCGTCGTGGTCGCGGGCCGATTCGGCGCGAGCCATCCGGATGCGATGTCGCTCCTGTTGGCGTCGAGAGGGGCGCTCGTCCCGATGTTGGCCTGAGCTCCGGGCACACCGACGACCCAGCCGCGGCTGCCCGTGTTCTTGAGCGCCAGGACCAGCTGCGTCGTCTGACCAGGCGCGAGGGTCGGGTTGCTGCTCTGGCCCGCCCACGCGGCGTGGTAGCCGCTGTCGTACGTGCGAACGACGGGGGCCGGGGCGGGAGCCGACGCGGTCGTCTGAGACGTGCTTTCGACGACGCCGCCGAAGTCCGCGGTCCAGTACCAGCCGAAGGTCGATCCCGTGCCATAGGAGCGCCCGACGCCGACGGCGCGGTACGCGGGGTTCGTCAGGACGGCGTAGTGGGCGGGGCTGTTGATCCAGCCCTGCAGGACCTGGGCGGCGCTGGTGTAGCCGGCGGCGAGGTCCTCGCCGGTCCAGGTCGAGTACGCGGGATAGCCGGCGTCGGCCATGCGCTTCGTCGGCGAGCGGCCGTCCAGCGACGTGTGCGAGAAGTAGTCGCGCGCCGCCATGTCCGTGGACATCCACTTCGCGGCGGTCGTCAGTGTGTCGGAGACGCGGAGCGTCGCGAGCCCCTTGCCCGCGCGGAACTGATTTACCTGTGAAACGAGGTCCGACTCGTACGAGTCGAGCGTCGCGGCCTGTGCCGGCTGCGCGATCGTGCCCAGCAGGGCGGTACCCAGGATCGCCGCAACAGCCGCACTGACGATGGCTCGCATGCTTCCCTCCCTGTCGGCCGTGCAGTGGTCACGGTCAAGGCGTTCGTGATTGCAACGAACGCGTCACAGGGAGGTTACCGATGGACAACGGGCAAGCGGGCCTCTGCGGGGTGTCAGCTGCGAGGGGTGATAGAGCGCTGCTCCGCTTGCTTTGCGAGCGCGTCAGCGAGCTCGGTTATGCGCAGATCGGCCGCATCCAGGCGCTTTGCGCACTGGTCGTAGAGCTCAAGGCCCTCTTCGTAGAGCTTGACCGCCTGGTCGAGGTCCAGCGAAGGATCCTCGAGCTTGTCGGCGATGGCCTCGAGACGCTCGAGCGCGGCCTCGATCGGCCGGTCGCCGGTCGGACCACTTGCATCGGTCATGAGGTCTCCACGGCGGTGATATTCGCTCCCGCCTTTCCATCTCGCATGCGCAGGCGGACCTCGTCCCCCACCTTGAGCGTGGCCGCGGCGGTCCGGATCCGACCGTCGGCACCCTCGACCACCGCGTAGCCGCGCCCGAGCACGGCCAGGGGCGACAGCGCCTCCAAGCGGCGCCGCACCGCGACCGCACGCCTCCGGCGATCCGGGATCGCGCGCGCGATCGCGCGGTCGAGAGCGCGCCGGCCCTCGTC